>CADAVI010000020.1 GCA_902791295.1 uncultured Bacteroidales bacterium
CGCCAACTCTTTGTCGAGCCTGATATAAAGGTTCATGCGGCAGTCGTAGGCGTTGGCGGCGGGTTCCTGCCACTGGGGGGCGGCGGCCTCGCCGCTCCAGTCCACCGTCCACGAGGGCTTCTCCGATGTGGCGGTGAAGACACTCTGAGCGCTTTGCTGCTCCTCTGTCTGGGGCGTGGCCTCGTCGTCATCGGAGCAGCCCCACGTGAGGGTGAGCGCCGCTGTCGCGAGAAGTAGTGACTTAAAGGGTTTCATAGTCGTATGGATGAGCTTGTTTTATTTCACATAGAGTTTCCTTCCGTTGTGGATGTAGATGCCGCTGCGTTTGGGGGCTCCGGGCAGTTTGTCCGTCGCCGGGCAGCGTTGCCGTCTCCGCTTCCGTCTCCCTGACGAAGCTGATGACGGTGGGCTCGTCGGGCGTGCCGCTGATGGCATTGGGCGCGAAGACGAGGGCCTCGTCGCTGGTGGCCACGATGTCGCCGTCGTGCTCCACTGCGAAGCTGAGCGCCCGGCGCGTGTTGCCTGCTATGCTGATATAGACGGGTGCGTCGGCCTCCACGCGGCCCACGCCCACAATCTCGCCGCCGCTGAGCGCCAGCAGGCGGTCGCCCTCCTCAGCCTCCACGCCGTCGATGGCCGCCGTCAGCGACATGGTGCTGGCACAAAGCTCTGCAGCAACCACTTCTCGAGCCTGTGTGCCGGCGTCCTCGAAGAAGGTGGTGCCCGGTTCGTAGAACGGATAGCGGAACGTCGCGCCCTCCGCACTCTTGCGGTAGAGCATATAGCCCTCGCCGGGCTTCATATACCTCAGGTTGCCCTTCCACTCTTTCGAGCCGTTGGTGCTGACGGTGAACATGGCAAACTCCGTGCGGTTCTTCACCAGGTCGCCGTCCTCGGCCTGGTCGAAGTAGTCGGCCAGAGCGGTGGCCACGGGCAAGTTGAGCATGGGGGTGTAGCCGATGCTGTTCCATCCGCTTTTGACGCTGATGGTGCGGTCGCCGGGCTGTCGCAGGATGCTGCCTTGCAGCTCCATCTTCTTGGCCTCGTTCGACTTGATGCGGTATCCGCGGGAGGGGGTGAAGTAGAGGCTCTTGATGCCCTTGCCTCCCCGGTTGCTTACCCATTGTTCCTTCTCGTAGCGCAGGGCCACGTCGTTGGCGTCGTCGATGAACATGTCGCCCTCGTGCCATGTGTAGAGACCCAAGATGTCCTCTCCCTTGCGGAAGTCGTTGCTGTAAACGTTGAACGACACCCAGTTCCAACCCCTGACGAGGTTGATCTCCTGAATGTAGCGGTCGCCGGCCGTCAGCGTGATGGGCTCTTTCGTGGTGCCTGCGGAGCCGTTGGGCTTGAAGGTGACGGTCTGTGAGGGCGTGAGCAGCATAATCTTGCCCGTCTGGAAATGCCACAGCTTGAAGGTGAGGGAGGCGTTGGAGCTCTTGTCGTCATAGACGGTCAGATAGGCCATGCTCTCGGAGGTGCTTGTGTCGTAGTCGATGTGTGCCGAACCCAGACAGGTGCCGTCGGTGTCGAAGACGCCCACGAGGTCGCGCTCGTCGAGGATGATGTCGTCGCCGATGCGCACCTTGGCCACCACGGTCATCGAGAACTGTGCCCTGTCCACATCCGCTTCCCACTGCGGCGCATCGCCCACAACCTCGACGGAGAGCGAGAGGGGCTCGGAGAGTCCGTCCTCGTCGGTGAGGTAGATGATGTCGTCGTAGGTGCCGACATTGGCGTCCTTGCTGACGGTGAAGGTGATTTCGCGCTCTTCCCTCGGCCCTATCACGTCGGAGAGGATGTTGGCTTTGAGCCACTTGGGCAGATTGCTGATGGTGAAGGTGTGGTTGGCGCCGCTGTTGTTGACCACGCTGACGGTGAAGGCCGAGGCCTGACCGTAGGGGATGTCGGTGAGGCTCAGCGTGCGGCGGTTCCAGCGCAGCGGATTGCGATCGACGAAGAACGAGATGGTGGCCGGAGAGGCCATGATGTTGCCGTTCTTGTCGGGCACGTCGCTCACGGTGACGTAAACGTTGTGCTTGTTGATGCGGCTGTCCTGCTCGTTGATGTTGAGCATCAGCTGGTGGTTGGAGCCCACGTAGCTGAAGTTCAGGTTGCGCAGTTCCTCATGGGGTCGGATGGGCGCTCCGTCGGTCTTGTCGATATACGACTCTATCTTGTCCACGGGCAGGGTGAAGACGCTGTCGTTGCGCTCGCTGACATTGCCGTCGGCATCGTACTTCACCACCTTGTTGCGCACATAGGGGACAAGCAGCAGCGTGCCGTCCTTCTGGCGCTCCTGACGGCAGAAGTCGAGATAGGTGACGAGGCCCTTCTCCGTGCCGGAGAGTCCTTTCTTGCCGTAGTATTCAATCAGCGTGAGCGGCAGCGACTGGGCGAAGAGCGTCAGTCCGTCGATGTGGCCCGAGAGGGCGTTCTCCTGATGGAGCACGTTGTTGTCGGCGCCCTTCTGCGTCCACACCATGTTGCCCAGATAGAAGTGGTCGCCGCCCATGCCTCCAATGTTCTCGACGGAGAAGGAGGCTTTCTGCCGGAAGTCCACATAGATGTTGGCCACGTTGCGGGTGTGGTTCATCGTCATGGCGTAGTGGTGCCACGAGTTGTCGCTGAAGCCGTTGCCCAGCGTCTGCTCCACGCCGTTGGCGCGATACTTCAGTGTCTCGGCCTCGAAGCCGATGAAGAAGGTGTTGAGGGAATCCACGTCGGTGGTGCGTCCGGAGCCGTTGCTGATGAGCGCGCCGCGTCCGCCGTTGTCGGTCTTGAACCAGAACATCAGCGTGTAGTCCTGCTCCTGCGTGCGGCTGAAGAAGTCGTTGCGCAGCTTCAGACCCTTCACGCCGTCGTCCTGCTTGGTGTCGTAGTCGAGCCGGAGCGACATGCTGCGGGGCAGGCTCCAGCTGGTGTCGGTCAGTTTGAGGTGGGCGCCTTGCGCTCCGTCGGCGGCATACTGTCCGTCGCCCTCGTTCATGGGATAGTAGTCGGCCAGACCCATCTCATAGCCCGTCAGCAGTTTGTTGCCGTAGCTGTTGAGCAGCGTGAGGTCCATGGGGCGATACCACACGCGGGCCTGCAGCATGCGTCCGCTGAAATGGCTTCGTTTGGTGGGGTCCGCCTGATTGGTGGCGCCGAAGATGAGCGGTCCGCTGCCGTTGTACTCCACGCCGTCGGTGCTGGCCTCCAGTTTGTCGGTGAAGAGGCGCAGGTCGGTCTGGTTGCGGTCGAGCACGAGGGCCACGCGCTGGAAGGCGTCGGTGCGAAGCTGAGTGGTGCCCTCCAGCGTCACGCCGTCCACCACGGCGCGCAGGCGCCGGTCTTCCGTCAGCCACAGCTGCAGTTGGCGTCCGTCGGTGCCGTGCGAGAATATGGGCATCGCCTTGCCTGTGTTGTCGGGGCGCACCATCACCTCCACGGTGACGCTCTTGTCGCCGAAGTTGCGGCGGGCCTCACTCTCGGCATAACTTTTCTGGCCGTCGAACTGCAGGGCCACAGACTCATCCAGGGCGTTCTCGTTGGTCTCGCCCTTCACCTCGAAGTTGGTCGTCTCCTGCAGGTAGTTGTATTCGATGGGTTCGGAGAAGCTGAAGACCACATCCTCGCCGGCATCCAAAATGCCGTCCTTGGGTTCGGGCGTGCCGAAGAGCGTCGGACGCCGCGTATCCTTCACACCGCTGAGCACCTTCGACGGATTCGTCAGGTAGCCGTTGCCGTTGCGGCAGAAGAGCACGGCGCGCAGGTCGTAGCCCTTCTCCATCACCTTGCCGTCGCCGAAGAACCGGGTGGTGATGTTGCCGTTGGCCGGTATCATCTCCTTCGTGCCGCTGGCTGCCTGATAGTAGGCGGAGTCGGCATAGAAGGAGCAGAGGTTGGTCCAATAGTCGTCGCCGCGCGTCGATTCCTTGTATTGGAACTCGATGTGGTCGAAGTTGGGCTGTGTCTTGTCGAAGCCGCTGATGATGACGGGCAGATACCAGCCGCGCTTGGCGTCGTAGGGGGCGTCGGTGTTCATAATCCACTTGTCGCCGGGCAGCGAGATGTCCACATTGCCGGCACTCTGCAGGTAGTGCACGTCGAAGGAGGCTTCCTGCCAGGTGTGGATGTCGTCCTGAGACTGCAGGCGCAGGGTGAGGTTCTCGAAGTCGAAGCCGTCGCCGGCATACACCTCGATGTATTTGACGGTCACTTCGCCGGGCTCCAGATATACAGTTCGCGGCATACCGGTCAGGGGCAGGCCGTCCATCATGATGCGTGCGCCCTTGGGGTTTGAACCGTCGCGCAGTGTCAGGTTAAAGTAGGGATAGCCCACGGTGGGCTGCTCGCTCTCGTTGGTCATGAGCAGCTTGAAGCGTGCGGGTTCGGTGTTGGGCACGCCGCTCACGCTCTGCTTGTCCATCTTGATGACGGGATTCTCTATCTTCTTGGTGCGCGCATCGAGCACCGAGCCCGGGCTGTAGAAGTGCGTGAGGCGCTCGTCTTCCCAGGTGCGCAGGGTGGCGCCGCCGCGTGTGCGGTAGATGAAGCTGCGCGGCTTGCGGTCCACGCCCTTGATGGAGCTCAGTTCACTGTGGATTTCATTGAGGACGGCATCGTTGAAGGACTCGAAACGGTCTTTAATCCAAACATCGCGCATGTCGGGACTTTGGGTAATGGAGCTGACCGTCTCGCCGTAGTAAACATCAAAGTTCAGATGGCTGTAACTATCCATGCCGATGGTGAAGCTCTCCTTTCGGGTGTACTTCTCCTGCGAACCGTAGGTCGGTGTAAAGTCGCAGGTGACCACAGGTTCAATGGTAATATTCCATTTGAATCCCGGGATTCTGACCTCTTGGTTTTGTGCGTCCTCAGGATCGCCAACTCGAGGTTCACGCTTAAATCCCCAAAGGTTAAACCATTTCCAGCTATTGATGCCGAAGTTGAAGATGAAGTCGAGGCTGTGCAGGGCTTTTGCGTATTTGTCGCCATAGGTCCAACTGGTGGACATCGTGATGCTTGTCTCGGAGCTTGTCATCATGCTGTTGAACTCCTCGCTGTAGCTCACGCCGGTGGCGCCGTCGATGTCGAAGTTCTTGTAGAGTTTCGTGGCGTTCAGTTTCTCGCGTTCGTTTTGGGCAATCATGTTCGCCCAAACGAACAGGCTTTCGAAGAATGCGGCCACTTTGTCCTGCACCTGATTCACGGTGCCCTGAGGCTTGACGATGACGTAGTTGATGCCGTCTCTGGCCTCAAAGCAGGTGTCGTTGTAGATGATTTCCCAGTCGGGATTGCCCAGTTCGGTGAACACCTTGGTGTTGACCACACCGAAGGCATCGTCGTCCGGCTTGCGCAGCGAGAGATAGACCTCCTTTCCCGTGGCATTGGCCTGGCGTTGAGCCTCTGCCTTGGTGCCGATGAACATGAGCGACTTGCATTGTGCTATCAGTTCCGGCATAAGCTGCTGGATGATATACTGTTGCGAATGGACAAAGGTGGATTGGAACTGCTGGCTGAGCGCCGTGGTCTCGGTGCGTACCAGATAGAGTGTCTTCTTGGTCTTTTCGTCTTTGTGCGAGGCGATGACCCTGATGCGTCCGGCTTTCACCTCACCCTCGCGGGCCTTGTAGATGCTGTCGTTGATGACGCCGAGGGTCAGAGCCGGTGTCAGCACCACATTGGTGTTGATGCCCATATACACATCGGCATCGGCGCCCACGGCATACTTGTCGGCGCTGGTCGAGATGTCGTTGGTAGTTGTCATGCTGTAGGTGAACCCTATGTCGGACTTGTTGTTCCAAATCACGTCCAAATCGGTATGGAAATAGTTTTCACCCTGCGACCAAATACCTGCTCCCACACCTTGCCAGGTATTATATGTGCCTCCGAGGGTGAGTCCGAGTTTGACGCCTCGCTTCATGTCCATGCCGAGCGTGAACGAATGGGTCAGTGTAGAGCCTCTGGACAGGGTGGCTTTCGACGTGGCCCCGGGCGGGTCGCGCAAGACATCCACGAGAATGGGTCTGCCAACGCTGTAGATGTCTTTGGCACCGGGTTGTGCCACAATATTGATAATGTATGCGCGCAAGGGATCCGCTTCGTAGTGTGTGCCGTTCAGGTCCAGGGTGATGGACATGGTGCGCAGGGCTTGTTCGTCCACCAGCAGATAGGGGGTCGCTTGGGCTTTCAGGGTGTAAATGTGCTGGCCCACACTGTCCAGCAACAGCGTGTCGCGATGGGTGCTGCTGATGAAATCGTTTTGGACGATGACCCTGCCGCCCGAGAGGCGCACCACATCGACGGAGTCGGGATGGTGACTGCCGTTGTAGTAGTACTTCTCCGTGGCGCTGATTCGTAAGGGATACGAACGTTCGACGTTGAACACGGGATACTTGAAGGTATAGTCCGCCATGAGCGAGTCCTTGACGCCTGCGGGCCAGTTGGGTTTGCGCACGGGCTTCACCAGGTCAAACTGCACGTTGGTGCCGTCCACGCCGTGGTAGGTGTAGTAGCGGTTGCCCAGATAATCGAATCCGTCGTAGTTGATTTGCTTGTACTCCAGGTCAACGGGCGCGTGGTAGATGCGGTTGTAAATGGCATTATACTCCACCGTGACCTGCGTGAGGTCCTTGCCGCTCTTGGAGCGCCACTTGCCAGTGACCACATCCTTGTGCATCGTCAACGAGTCGGTCAAATCGATGACGTCGCTGGTGTGTCCGTCCTGGAAGAGGGTGGCGTAGCCTCTGGCTGTGATTTGCTCTATCTTCCACTTCACGGGCGGCAGCCACACCTCATACTCGCCGGTGGCGTTGTCGGGCGTGACCTCCATGCGGTAGAGTGTCGTGTGGACGGTTGTCTGGTATTTGTCGTTGTCGTGGCTTTTGTGCACGAAAGCCTCGTTGCGCTCCTTGAGCTGCCTGTCCTGAATGTCCCACACCAGTCGCGAGGCGCGGTCGCCCTCCAGGGTGAGCACCATCTTCAGGTCGTCGCCGAGGTTGTTGCGTCCGAGTGAGTTGTCCAGAGGCAGCGCTTCCAGGTCCTTACCGCCGGCGATGCGGCCGATGAGCTTCACGCGGGTGTCGTCGTAAAAATAGACGCCGGCTCTGTCGGTCTGTATGTTGTGCTCCTTCTGCGAGGTGTCGCCGCCGTCGTAGTAGAAGCCGTCCTCGTAGAACTTGTGTCCGTCCTTCACCGCCTGTATGGTGTGCGGGCCGGGCAGCATGCGGAAGGAGAACTTGCCCTCGAAGTCGCTGGTCACCTTGCCGGCGGAGTTGTGCACCTCACGCTCGTCCACGAGGAACGAGACACCCGGCACCGGGATGCTCGTGCCATTGTAGAGCACGTAGCCGGAGAACTGCACGTTCTGCTCCACGTAGAATATCACGTTGGAGACGGCGTTCTGGCCCGGTTGGGTGCCGAAGGTGATGCCGCGCACCTCATCAAAGCCGTTCAGGTTGGGTGCCACGTTGTAGCCGCCCGAGAGGTCGTCGCCCCAGTACGGCAGGTTGTCTCTGCGGAAGTAGCCGCTCTCGTCGGTGACGGCAGTGGCCTGCACGCTGCTGCCGTCGGTGGAGGTGATGTTCACAATGAGGCCGGGGATGCCCGTGCCGTCGGCGAAGCGCACGTAGCCGTCCACCATGCCGGTGTTTTTACAGCGATCCATGACGGTGTCGGTGGACTGATAGGTGATGCCATAGCAGTCGTTGGCCGCCAGCACGCAGTAGTCGTATTCGTGGTGCGGTGCCGTGGTTTTGTCCTCGAAGCGGGTGTCGGTCACCATCGGGCCCACGCTCTCCCACACATCCTTGGCTTTGGCCCGGTCGTGACGGCGCACGATGAAGTAGTCGATGGCGCCGTTGTCCGTGTCCCATTCCAGCAGCACCGAGCTCTGCAGCTGGTGTGTCTTGATGGAGTTCTTGATGATGTGGCCGTTGTTCTCATAGTAGAACTTGTCTGCAGGCAACTGCACGGCGGTGACGGTCTCTCCCTGCTGCTCCAGGGGCGATGTGCCGCGGTCCACAATCAGGCGGATGGCGTAGTTGACGCACGACTGGGGCAGCGCCATCTCCATCTGCTTGGCGGCAATCTGGTCGGAGGTGAGTTGGGTGGTGGTCTTGCCGACCCTCTTGCCCTCGCGGTTGGTCGTCTCCACCTCGAGGGTCATCTTGGCGCGCTCGTCCAACACGTAGTCGCGGGTGGCGTCCGATTGACGGTATTGCCACTTGACGAGCGCCTTCATTTCTTCGCGATTGCTCCAGTCGGCAGTGGCGCTGGCAGGCTGTTGCAGCACGATTCGCTTGAAGGCGGGAGCGGTCTCCTTGACGGTGACGTTCTTGTCATAGCCCCACAGATGAGCCGTCGAGGCCCGCATCAGGCGGTAGCGCGTCTTGGGGGCTCCCGTCGCGGCGTCGATGTTGTCAGCCGTGAGGTTGGTGATGAGCGTTGAGTCTTTGTAGTTGTAGTCGCCCGTTTCTATGTCCAGTTCGACGCTGCCCAGGTCGATGAAGTCGTCTGTCTTGCCCGTCAGCGAGCGCTGAATGAGAAACTGGTCGGTCTCGACGATGTCCGGATACTTGACGTCGCTGATGTTCCAGCTGAGCCGCACGGCGCCGTTTTCGATGACTTCCGACTTCAGGTTCAGGGGGACGTGCATCATGGCGACGTTCTTCAGCGTGTCGGTGATAATCACCTCATTTTCGGTGGGGTCTGTGGTTACGCCCAGTTTGTCTTTGTCCCACGATGCTGCGATGATGCCGGCAGTCACAACGACCTTGGTGTGGCTGTCGGCAGCGGGCAACGGCAGGAATCCCGTGTAGCTGTTCTCAGGCAGGCTGACTTTGTCGAGCTTGGTCTCCTTGCCGGCGCTGTTGGTATAGGTGGCCTGCAGCCACTTGATGACGTGGTCGCCGGCACAGGTGATTTTCACCGTGTTCTCCTCGCCGTCCGATGTGCCGGGCACGGCGTCGTAGGTTTGGAAACTGATATCGTCGAAGGTGATGCTGCCGATGTCGCGCTTGTAGGGCTCGAGGTGGCCGCCCTCGTAGAACATGCTGCCCTCCACGTGCAGGGTGTAGGTCTTGCCGGCGACGGAGGCGGGATAATACCAGTCCATCTCAACATAGCCGTTGCCCGATGCCCGGCCTTTGCCGTCGGCGCGATACACCCTGTACTCCGTCTTGTTGCTGGTGACTAACTGGTATTTGGACGGATATTTGGTGCCGTTGGTCAGAAAGAGCACCGACTCGTCCGTGATGAGGCTTTGCAGCGTGTCGGAGACGTAGTCGTCGGTCGCCGAACTGTTGCGCTCTCCGACGTAGAAGATGGGGGTGAGTTTGCCGTTGGCGTCTTTCAGACTGTATGTGGCGCCGTGGAGGGTGCGCACGGGGTCGAAGTCCGAGGTCAGCAGCTTGACGTGCATGCAGTTTCGACCGTTGGAGTTGATAGAGAATGCATCCTGCGGCGTGTCAAACAGGCCTTGCCCCTGGTTGCTGTAGTTAACATGCATGAAAATGTCGCTGCCGCCGGCGCCCTTGTTGAGGTCGGTTTCGCTGACGCTGCCTGTGCGTGTGCTGTTGAAGGAAACCCCCGTGACGACGCGCTTGTCGTCAAAATCGGTGCGCGTGTAGTACAGGTGCAGGGAAGCGCCGCCGGCGTTGCTGTTGAGGTCGCCTTTCATCGACTTGAAGTGTGCCCCGCCGGTATAGGGACACAGCTGCCACACGATGCCGTCTTCGGTGAATTGCTCGGGCGGGTTGGCGTTATCAACGATTTTGAAGTCCGTGATGAACCCGCTGGCGGGTGTCGCCGTGGTGGCTTTCTTGTAGAGCAGGTAGATGTAGTCGCCGCCGGCGCCCTTGTTGAGGTCCTGGTCGTAGCTTTGCCATCCTTCGTGCCAGCGGTCTTCCTTGCTGCCGCCTGCCACCATGACATCGGTGAAGAAGTCGGTGTACACCGCACCCGTCATGCCCGTCACTGCTGCGATGAGCAGAGCTGTCGTCAGTAGAAATCTTTTCATCTTATTGTGTATTTTTCTTTTGTCTGAAACGGTAATGATGCTCCTTTTTTTTGTTTGCACTATGTGCAAAGGTATGGAAAAAAATCAAAATAACGCGTTTCTTATCCGCAGAAAGGCGACATAGGCATAAAAAATGAGGAGAAATGGCTGCGGATGTTGAAAAAAATATCTATTTTTGTGCATTATTCGATGGAAGACAAAGCATGAAAAGAACTTTAACCCTCATCATCATCGCCTATATTATGGCCATCGGCGCCGCAGCAGTGGAACGCAAACAATGTATCGACAGCAACTGGCGCTTCATGTTGGGCGACGGCAGCCGAGCCGTCAGCGACCCCCGCGCGGCCGACTCCTGGCGCACACTCTCGCTGCCCCACGACTGGAGCGTGGAGCCCGAAGCGGCAGCCGCGGCGGGAGGCACCGTCGTCGGGCCCTTCTCCACCAAGAGCATCGGCGGGTTTCAGACGGGATTCACCGTGGGCGGCGACGGATGGTATCAGAAGACGCTGCGCCTCACGGCCGACGACCTCAAGGGGCGCACGGTGCTCTGCTTTGAGGGCGCCTACAACCAAACGACGCTCTGGGTCAACGGACACGACTGCGGCGAGAATGTCTATGGCTACAGCAGTTTCCGCCGCGACGTGAGCGACCTCGTGCGGGAGGGCGACAACAACATCGTGGTGCACGTGGCCAACACGGGCAACAACACGCGCTGGTATGCCGGCAGCGGCATCTACCGCCACGTGTGGCTCGTGCGCACCGGCCGCCTCCGCCTCGACGAGTGGGACACCTTCGTGCGCAGCGAAGACAACCGGAAAGTGCATCTCACCGCCACCGTGCGCAACGGGGGCACAGAGGCCGCGAAGGGGCGCCTCAGGCTGCGTCTGCTCGACGCCGCAGGGCGCGAAGCGGGCACCGCCGTCTCAAAGACGCTGCGACTCGGAGCGGGGGAGGAGTGCGAAGCCTCCGCCTCGCTCACGCTGGAGGGCGCACGCCCCTGGAGCCCCGACGACCCCTATCTCTACACGGCGGAAATCAGCCTGCTGAGGGCCGACGGCAGCGTGGCCGACCGCCTCACCAAACGCATCGGGCTGCGCACCTTGGAGTTCTCGGCCGAGGAGGGCTTCCGCCTCAACGGCAAGCCCATGCTCATCAGGGGCGGCTGCGTGCACCACGACAACGGCCTGCTGGGCGCCGCCGCCTTCGACAGGGCCGAGACGCGCAAGCTGCAGCGCATCAAGAATCTGGGCTACAACGCCGTGCGCTGCAGCCACAACCTGCCCTCGGAGCATTTCCTCGACGCCTGCGACGAACTGGGGCTGATGGTGGTGGACGAATGTTTCGACCAATGGCTCATCGCCAAGAATCCCGACGACTACAGCCGCTACTTCCGCGAGCACAGCGACGAAGACATCGCCGTCATGGTCAGGCGCGACCGCAACCACCCGAGCGTCATCATGTGGGGCATCGGCAACGAAATCCCCGGGCGCATCTCCCCCGAGGGCATGCAGACGGCCCGGCGGCTGCGTGAGGACATCCTGCGTCTCGACCCCACGCGCCCCGTCACCGCCGCCATCTGCGGATGGGACGACGGCGACTCGTGGAACGCCGCCGGGGGCAACTGGGAGGCCCAGTGCGACCGCGCCTTCCAAAGTCTCGACATCGGTGGATACAACTACCTCTGGGACAAATACGAGAGCGACCACCGGAGGGCGCCGGAGCGCGTGATGTGCGGCCTGGAGAGCTATCCCAAGCAGGCAGCGGAAAACTGGACGCTGGCGGAGCGCCTGCCCTACGTCGTCGGCGACTTCGTGTGGACGGCGATGGACTATCTGGGCGAGGCCGGCATCGGCGCCGCCTACAGCGACCGCCAGCCCCCGATGTTCCAGCCCTGGCCCTGGTTCAACGGACACTGCGGCGACCTCGACCTCACGGGGCAGAAGAAGCCCCAGAGCTACTACAGGGACGTCGTCTGGCGCGAGCGCCCCGTGACGATGGCTGTGGAGCCCTCGTCCTCGCGCAACAATATGTGGGGCTGGCAGCTGGAGGAGCAGCATTGGACCTGGACGGGACGCGAAGGGCAGCCCCTCACCGTCAACGTCTATAGCCGCGCACCCCGGGTGCGTCTGTATCTCAACGGCAAGCTGTTAGGCGAGCAGACGCCCGGCGCCACCTTCTGGACGGATTTCCGCGTGAACTACGAGCCCGGCACGCTGCGTGCCGTGAACCTCGACGCCGAGGGCCGCGAGGCGCCCGGCGAGGACTTCACGCTGGAGACCACCGGGGAGGCCGTCGGCGTGCGTTGCATCTACGAGAACCCGACGCTCACGGCGGACGAGGGTGATGTGGCCTACGTCACGCTGGAGGTCATCGACAGCCAAGGACGCACGGTGACGAGCGACTGCACCACGCGCCTCACGGTGGAGAACCGGGGCGCGGGCGTTCTGATAGGTTGCGCCACAGGCGCCCCCGACGATATGGAGAGTTTCCGCTCGACAACGCCGCGCGTGTTCCGCGGGCGGGCTCAGGCCGTCGTCCGCTCCGCGGGCAAAGCCGGCGCAGTGGAGCTCTCAGTTGCCATCCGGCGCTGAGCGCTCACTGCAACGCCACGTGCTGCAACTCTTCGCCGGCGCGGCGGTCCGCCTCACGCGGCAGATAGACGGGCGCGTCGGGCTGATAGGGGAGGATGAGCAGGCGCAGCGAACTGGTGCCTGAGGGCAGTCGCCACAGGCCGTAGAGGAAGGGGCGGCCGTAGTAGAAGTTGTCGGCCACGAGGATGCGATCCTCCCCGCCGCTGTCGGTCGGCACGACGGCATAGAGGCGGGCGCAGTCGCCGCGGTAACTGACGGAGAGCAGACGGCTGAGCGAAGCGCTGTCCCGGGGGAGTGAAATCTCGTAGGAAGCGGCCTGCTGCCAGTCGTCCTCCGTGGGGGCCGCAGCCACTTTGGCCTTACCCTTGACGATGGGGCGCAGGGGGCCTGCGTTGCGCTCCTTGCGGAACTGCAGCGACAGGGGCGCGGGCTTCTGAGGCTCGGAGAGGAAGAGGTGCTCCGCCTCCTCAGGCGTCAGAAGATAGAGGTTGTCCGCCACGGGTTCATGAGCCCCTTTGGGCTTGAGGCGCTTCAGGAGGCGTCCGCTCTCCAGGCAGACGGTGGTGGGGATGCCGGGAATCTGCATGAGGTAGGTGCGGCCGTCGCGCTGAGCCACAATCTGCGCGGTGGCGTAGCGGATGCCGGCAACGCGGACGGGGAAGACGGCCATGCAGCCCGGGGGCACCGTGAGTTTGGGCAGACGCACGCCGCAGGCTTCCAACACGACGCCCTGCTTGGCCTTGAGGGAAGCGAAGCGCTCGTAGTTGTTGACGAAGATGAAGGCGCTGCGGCCGTCGGAGCGCACCGACCGGCGCAGCCCAGCGTCCTCACCCCGCTTGAGGTCCTGCGGGCCGGGGAACGTTGCCGTCATCGGGGCCAGCAGCGCGCCGAAGTCGTGCATGAAGAGATGCAGCGGACGCAGGCGGTAGTATTGCGGATAGGTCTGACCGAACTCGCCCAGGGGCGCCTGGAAGTCGTAGGTGAGCTGCGGGAGGTCGTTGTTGGCCGTGAAGGGCGAGGTCTGGCACTCGTTGAGGCTGGTGTGGAGACCTGTGGGATTCGTGCCGCCGTGATACATATAGTAGCCCAGCAGGTTGCTGCCGCTGCCGAGTTTCACGAGGGCCATCGAATAGGTGTCGTCGGGGGAGATGAAGGGACGCCGGTGGTAGGCCGTCGCCATGCCGCCGCCCAGTTCGCAGGTGAAGTAGGGATAGTCGGCGTCGCTGCCGGCCACTTTCTCCTCCTGGCGGCCGAGCACATCGGTGCCGATGGCGGTGGAGCTGCGGAAAGCCTTGAAGTTGAAGGCCTTGTAGTAGTTGCCCACGCCCTCCTTCACGTCCTTGTCCCAGAAGCCGTCGGCGTAGTCGCCGTAGAGGGGCAGCATCTCGCCGAAGGGCATCGGCGTGGAGAGTTCGGGCCACCCCGTGCGGGTGTAGAAGGGCAGGTCGAAGCCGATGGCGAGCGCGATGCGCTTGAGGTCGAGCAGATATTCGGCGGGGCCGCGATATTCGTTGTCGAACTGGGCCGCGATGACCGGGCCGCCGTCCTTCCACTGCAGGCCCTGCACCTGGGTGTAGATCTGGCGGTAGAGGCGTGCGGTGTAGTCGAGGAAGACGCTGTCGCGCGAGCGCATCCTGCAGCCCTTGGTGAAGAGCCAGTCGGGCAGGCCGCCGTTGCGCACCTCGCCGTGGCACCAGGGGCCCATGCGCAGGATGACGGGCATCCCCTCGTCGCGGCACACCTCGAGGAAGCGCCGCAGGTTGCGCTGTCCGCTCCAGTCGAAGCGGTTCTCCTCCTCCTCGATATGGTTCCAGAAGACGTAGGTGGCGACGAGCGTCACGCCGCCCTCGCGCATCTTGCGCACCTCGGCGGGCCATTCGTCGGCGGGCAGGCGGCTGTAGTGTATCTCGCCCATCACGGGGCAGAGGCGTTTGCCGTCAATCAGGAGGCTGTGGCGGTCCCACGTCACGGGGCGGCCGAAGAGCGTCTCCGCCCGGAGGCCGGAGGGCATCAGCGGGAGTGCGGAGAGGAGAAGGCATAAGAGGAGGTGTTTCATGGCGAAAAAGCGGGGTGTTAAAGGTTTATGAGATGACGAGTTCGACGGGGCAGTGGTCGCTGCCCGTGATTTCCTGACGGATGGAGGCGCTCATGAGGCGGGGCACAAGGCGCTCGGACACGATGAAGTAGTCGATGCGCCAACCCACGTTGCGCTCGCGGGCCCTCATGCGGTAGCTCCACCAGGAATACTGCCCGGCTTCGTCGGGATGGAAGTGGCGGAAGGTATCGACAAAACCCTCGGCGAGCAGTTCGGTCATCTTGCCGCGCTCCTCGTCGGTGAAGCCGGGGTTTTCGTGATTCGTCTTGGGGTTGGCCAGGTCGATTTCCTCATGGGCCACATTGAGGTCGCCGCAATAGACGACGGGCTTTTGGGCGTCGAGCCCCTTGAGGTAGGCGCGCAGGTCGTCCTCCCACGTCATGCGGTAGGAGAGGCGGCGCAGGCCGTCCTGCGCGTTGGGCGTGTAGCAGCAGACGAGGAAGAAATCGTCGTATTCCAGCGTGATGAGGCGCCCCTCGCTGTCGTGCTCGGGCAGGTTCATGCCGTAGCGCACGGAGAGCGGTGCGTGCTTGGTATAAATGCAGGTGCCGGAGTAGCCTTTCTTCTCGGCATAGTTCCAAAAGGAGTGGTAGCCGGGAAACTCGAGGTCGAGCTGGCCGGCCTGCATCTTGGTCTCCTGCAGGCAGAAGAAATCGGCGTCGAGCGCCTCGAAGGCTTCGCAGAAGTTCTTGCCCACGACGGCACGCAGGCCGTTGACGTTCCAGGAAATGAATTTCATTTATGGTTCAGGGTTCAGGGTTAATGGTTATTGAAGGGCCGTGCAGAAGGATAAGATATAATCTTTCTCGGGTTCGTCGTGGGTGGTGATGACGGCGTCGGGATATTGGCCGAAGATGTCGCGCATGTTGTCCTGAATACCGGTGCCGACGGCTTTGAGCAGCGCCTCCTTTTGAGTCCACAGGCGCACAAAAGCGCGCGAGGGGTCGGGCGAGGCGTTGATGGCGGCCAGTTCCCCGTCGTTCATCGCATAGCGCGCCACGCTCTCGCGGTAGCGCCCGACGCTTTCCACATCGATGCCGCAGGGATGGTTGTCCACGATGCAGGCGACGGCTTCTTTGCAATGGGAGAGTGAAAAGTGAAGAGTGAAGAGTGAAGAACGAAGAGTGAAGAGTGAAGCGGGGAGGGCGGGCTTGCCGTGTTCGTTACGGACGAACTCCGGGAAGTCCTGCGGCCGCTCAAGGTCCACATGGTCTTTCAGGCACTCCCAAAGGAGGAGAAAGGCGCGCGCGCAGTTGCGCTGTCCCTCGAAATGGCGGAAGCGCAAGGCCTGCTCCCGTCGCCAAGCGGGCAGCAGGGCGAGGTCGCGCCGGAGCTCTTCTTCGCCGTAACCGGAAAGCTTATCGTCAATGAGGATGTGCATATTTCCTGGCGGTCCACCAGAGCATGCCGGCGGCAAAAAATACGGAGATGAGGTCGGCGATGGGGATGCTGAGCCACACGCCGTCGAGCCCCCAGTAGCGGGGCAGGATGAGAAGGCCGGGGATGAGGAAGAGCATCTGGCGCGACACGCTCAGGAAGATGCTCTTGCCCGCATGACCGATGGATTGGAAAAAATTGGAGATGACCATCTGGGCGCCCACGAAGGGCAGGATGCTGACGCAGAGGCGGAAACCGCGCGTGGCCAGGCGGATGATTTCCTCGTCGGTGGTGAAGATGAGGGCCGGCAGGCGCGGTATCAGTTCGCCCACGAGGAAACCGACGAAGGTGACGCCCGTGGCGGCAATGACGGTCAGGCGGAGGCAGCGCCAAACGCGGTCGTCGAGGCGTGCGCCCCAGTTGTAGCCCACGATGGGCTGCATGCCCTGATTGAGGCCGATGACAATCATCAGGAAGAAGAAGATGACGCTGTTGACGATGGAGTAGGCGCCCACGGCGTCGTCGCCTCCGTAGCGCAGCATACCCTGATTGATGAGCAGCACCACCAGGCAGGCGCACGAATTGAGCAGGAAGGGCGCCATGCCGATGGAGAGCGTCTGGCGCACGATGTCCAGGCGCAGGCCGTAGATGCCGCGCTTGAAGCGGAGCAGTTCGTCCTTGCGGCAGAAGAGCGCCGAGACGATGCCCAGCGCCACCATCTGCGATATCACGGTGGCGGCGGCCGCACCGCGGATGCCCATCCGGAATCCGAGGATGAAGAGCGGGTCGAGCAGTGCATTCACCACCACTGTCATCAGTGTGCAATACATCGCCGTGCGCGGATGGCCGGCGGCGCGCATCACATTGTTGAGGCCCAGATAGCTGTGGCCAACGACATTGAAGAGGAGGATAATCTCCATGTATTCCCGCGCATAGGGCAACGTGGCCTCCGAAGCGCCGAAGACGAGCAGCACGGGGTCGAGCCAGATGAGAAAGACGACGGAGAAGAGCGTGCCCAGGATAAGGTTGAGCATGATGCTGTTGCCGAGCACCTGCTGCGCCGTGCGGTAGTCCTTCTGCCCCAGACGCACGGAGATGACGGTGGAGGCGCCAACACCCACCATCGCGCCGAAGGCCGCTCCGAGATTCATGAAGGGAAACGTGGCGGCAAGGCCGGCCAGCGCCTGCTTGCCGACACAGTGGCCGATGAAGGCGCGGTCCACGATGTTGTAGAGCGAGGCCGCCGTCATGGCGATGATGGCCGGGAGAGCATACTGCCAAAGCAGGCTCCCCACGGGTCGTTCGCCGAGTTCGGTCGGCACGCGTTTGTACTTTTTGGGCATTTCGCAGGCAAAAGTAACAAAATTATTTCGTTTATCCAAAAAAAGCAGGAGCGGGGAGCGCGATGCGACAACTTTTTTGTATCTTTGCAGTCGGTATAGCTAATTAAACCAATATAACAATGAGCAATCAAGCAGAAAAAATCAAAGAACTCGTGGAGCTCCGTGCGAAAGCCCGTCTGGGCGGTGGTGAGAAAGCCATCGCCAAGCAGCACGAGAAAGGCAAGTACACGGCGCGCGAGCGCATCGACATGCTGCTCGACGAGGGCAGTTTTGAGGAGATGGACATGTTCGTGCAACACCGTTGCACCAACTTCGGAATGGAGAAGAAGCACTATTTGGGTGACGGCGTTGTTACCGGCAGCGGCACCATCAACGGCCGTCTGGTCTATGTGTTCGCACAGGACTTCACCGTGAGCGCCGGTTCTCTCTCCGAGATGCTTGCTTCGAAGATATGCAAAGTGATGGACATCGCCATGAAGGTGGGTGCGCCCGTCATCGGCCTCAACGACTCGGGCGGTGCCCGTCTGCAGGAAGGCATCAACGCTTTGGCCGGATATTCCGAAATCTTCCAGCGCAACATCATGGCCTCCGGTGTGATTCCCCAGATTTCGGCCATCATGGGCCCCTGTGCCGGCGGCGCAGTGTATTCGCCCGCGTTGACCGACTTCACCCTGATGGTGGAGAACACCAGCTATATGTTCCTCACCGGCCCCGGCCCCGTCAAGGCCGTGCTGGGCGAAGTGGTGACGCAGGAGCAGTTGGGCGGCGCTTCCATCCACTCCACCAAGAGCGGCGTGACCCACTTCACCGCCGCCACTGAGGAGGAGGCCATCGCCATGCTCAAGCAGCTGATGAGCTACATCCCGCAAAACAACCTGGAGAAGACGCCCCGCGTGGAGTGCACCGACCCCATCGACCGCAAGGCCGACTTCCTCAACGAAATCCTGCCCGACAACCCCAATCAGCCCTACGATATGTACGAGGTGATTGCCGGCATCGTGGACAACGGCGAGTTTTTCGAGGTGCAGCCCAAGTTTGCCAAGAACATCATCATCGGCTTTGCCCGCTTCAACGGCGAGACCGTCGGCATCGTGGCCAACCAGCCCAAGCAGCTGGCCGGCGTGCTCGACTGCAACGCTTCGCGTAAGGGTGCCCGCTTCGTGCGCTTCTGCGACGCTTTCAACATCCCCATCGTCACGCTCGTTGACGTGCCCGGCTTCCTGCCCGGCACGGGTCAGGAATACAATGCCGTCATCCTCCACGGCGCCAAGTTGCTCTACGCCTATGGCGAATGCACCGTGCCCAAGGTGACGGTGACGTTGCGCAAGAGCTACGGCGGCAGCCACATCGTGATGTCGTGCAAGCAGTTGCGCGGCGACGCCAACTACGCATGGCCCTCGGCCGAGATTGCCGTGATGGGTGCCAGCGGCGCCGCTTCCGTGCTCTACGCCAAGGAGGCCAAGGCCCTCAAGGAAGAGGGCAAGGAGGAAGAGGCCAAGCAGTTCCTCGCCGACAAGATCAGCGAATACGAGAATCTCTTCTCCAATCCCTACCAGGCTGCCAAGTACGGCTACATCGACGATGTCATCGAGCCGCGCAACACGCGCTTC
Source organism: uncultured Bacteroidales bacterium (assembly GCA_902791295.1). Lineage (GTDB taxonomy): Bacteria > Bacteroidota > Bacteroidia > Bacteroidales > Bacteroidaceae > Physcousia. The sequence continues at coordinate 19,020 of CADAVI010000020.1, forward strand.
CGCATCTGTCGCGCTTTGGCCCAGTTGGCCAACAAGAAGGTGACCAATCCCGCCAAGAAGCACGGTAACATTCCTCTTTAAGCGACTCTTCGTCAGGATTTAACATCAAGTGACTATGGTAACATTGACAATCACCGATTCCACCTGGATGATGGCCGGCGTGAGCATCGCCGTGGTGTTCATCATCCTGGTTTTGCTGGTGGGTGTGCTCCACATCTTCAGCGTAATCGCCGCCAAGGCGCCCCACACCAAGGGACCCAAGAAGATCGCCGTGCCTTCGGCACCCGAGGAGCCCCTGCTGCCCGGCAAGCCCAGTGACGATGCTGAGGACGAGCGTTTGGCTGCCGTCGCGGTGGCCATTCATCTCCACCTCTCCCGCGCTCACGATGACGAGAGCGGCGTGATCACCATTCAACCGACAGCCAGCCCTTGGCACGCTGTTCTTAACCCCCGATTCTAACGAAGTAAACCGATTATGAAAGAGTATAAGTTCAAGATTGGCGACAAGGAATATCTGGCCTCTGTCGCAGAACAGGAAAACGGCGGCCTGGAAGTGACCGTCGACGGCAAAATCTATAATGTGGAGCTGCCCGACCGCAAACCCGCTCCCAAGCCCGTGGTGAAGCATCCTGCCGCCGCAGCTCCCGTGGCCCCCGTGGCTCCCGCTCCCGTGGCACAGCCTTCGGCCGGAGCCTCCAGCGTGGTGACGGCGCCCCTCAACGGCAAAATCACTCAGGTCAACGTGAAGCCGGGCGACCAGGTGGCCGCCGGGCAGGCTGTCGTAGTGCTGGAAGCCATGAAGATGGAGAACGACATCACTTCCGAGTATGCCGGCACCGTGAAGGCCGTTCTCGTCTCTGCGGGCGACCAGGTGGACACCGGGCAGGCGCTCGTCGAACTGGCATAAGTCAACAACATTAGGGCAACACACTATGAAAAAGATATTTGCACTGATGCTCCTCTCAGCCGTGGCCATGCCCCTGTTGGCTGCCAACGGTGCCCCGTTCGACTTGGCCGGAGCGATGGAGAAGTTTTGGAACGAGATGGGCCTCATGTCCTTCTTCGTGGGCGACGGCTGGAAGAATGCCGTGATGATTGCCGTGGGCTGCTTCCTGCTGTTCCTGGCCATCAAGAAGGAATACGAGCCCCTGCTGCTCCTGCCCATCGCCTTCGGCATGATACTCACCAATCTGCCCTTCGCCGGACTCTTCCACTCCTCCATGTGGAACGACGAGTTTCTCAATCCCCAAAGCCCCTTCTACCACTCCTACCGCCACATCATGGCGGAGGGCGGTCTGCTCGACGTGCTCTACATTGGCGTGAAGGCCGGCGTCTATCCCTGTCTCATCTTCCTCGGCGTGGGTGCCATGACCGACTTCGGTCCGCTCATTGCGAACCCTAAGAGCCTGCTGCTCGGCGCAGCCGCCCAGATAGGCATCTTTGCCACCTTCATCGTGACGCAGATGGACATCTTCGGCTTCACGCCCGCTCAGGCCGCCTCCATCGGCATCATCGGCGGTGCGGACGGCCCCACGGCCATCTTCCTCACCACCAAGCTGGCGCCCGAACTTCTGGGCCCCATCGCCGTAGCGGCCTACAGCTACATGGCACTGGTGCCCGTGATTCAGCCGCCCATCATGCGTCTGCTCACCACAAAGAAGGAGCGCATGATACGTATGTCGCAGCTGCGTGAGGTGTCCAAGCGCGAGAAGATTCTTTTCCCCATCATCGTGGCCATCGTCGTGAGCCTCATACTTCCTTCGGCTGCCACGCTGATTGGTTGCCTCATGCTGGGCAACCTGATGAAGGAGAGCGGTGTCGTGGAGCGTCTCTCGAAGGCCGCCCAGAACGAGTTGAACAACATCGTGGTCATCTTCCTCGGTGTCACCGTGGGTGCTACAGCCACTGCTGAGGCCTTCCTGAACATCCAGACCATCTCCATCCTCTGCGTCGGCATCGTGGCTTTCGGCTGCGGCACTGCCGGCGGTGTGCTCCTGGCCAAGCTGATGAACCTCTTCCTCAAGGAGAAGATTAACCCGCTGATCGGTTCGGCCGGCGTGAGCGCCGTGCCGATGGCCGCCCGTGTGAGCCAGGTGGAGGGTCAGAAGGCCGATCCGCGCAACTTCCTCCTGATGCACGCCATGGGCCCCAATGTGGCCGGCGTCATCGGCAGTGCAGTCGCTGCGGGCATCCTGCTCAGTTTCCTGGGATAAAATTCCGACCGAATATAAAAGAAAAGAGCCGTTCACGAGTGGGGACGGCTCTTTTTTCGGTCTCAACGGTTGTTTATAAGCAAAAAAAGTGTATCTTTGCGGAGAAAATTCGATCGAATGCCGTGAAACGATACGCCGTATTCTTTTTGCTGGTGCTTCTTTTGCTTGTTTCAGCAGATGCTCAGGACGTTGCGCGTCTGGCGTTGCCCAACCTCGAGCAGCTGTCGTCTCACCGGATTTCGCAGGTGATACAGGACAGCGAGGGCTTCCTCTGGTATGCCACCGAGGGCGGCGGGCTCTGTCGCGACGACGGTAGGGAAATCAAAGTGTTTCGCAGCGACGCCGAACGTCCGGACCTCCTGCAGAGCAACGACGTGGCCTGTGTGGCCGAAGGCGCCGGGCGCTACATCATCATCGGCACCTTCCACGGCGCCAACGTTTTGGACAAGCGCGACTACAGCATACGTCCTTTGCCTGACGTTGATGATAAGCGGGTGGACGACATTCTGGTGAGCCGCAACGGCCATTGGTGGCTGACGGCCAACAAAAAACTGTACGAATACGCTCCAGACGGCGAACTGCTCAACGTGTATCCCGGTGGTGAAAAATATATCTTCCGTCTCGGCGAGGATGCCTTCGGCCGGATTCTGTGCACGGAGTGGGAGGGCGGACAACTGCGTCTGGAGGACGGCCGTTTGGTGCGCGTCTCCGATGTGTGGCCCGATGCCGGCGGCTTCGTCCGTACGACAACCGATCGGCAGGGGCGACGGCTGATAACGGACATCTTCGGCAACTGCTACGCCGAGGCCGACGGGGAGCAGCGGGTGTGGTCCGTCCCTGCGGCGCTGACGCGTTTTGCTGCCGACTCCGTTCGTGCGGCCCGCGGCCTCTCGGAGCGTCCCGTAGCTGTGGCGGAAGCCTCCGACGGCGCTCTGTGGTTCAGCACCGGCAGAGACGTACGGCGGATAAAGGACGGCAGTGAGGAGGCGGTCCTGACCGGGCTGAGAGACGTTTCCGCCCTGGCATTCACCGGCGACGGCACCCTGTGGCTCGCCACGATTTTCGGCACGCTGATGACTTATAAAGACGGCCGCCTCTCGACCGATGAGTACGCCTCAAACGAGTACGGCGACGGCGTGAATGCACTCGTCTTGGACAGCCTCGGGCGTCTGATTTTGGTGAGCGACCGCTACATCCGTCTCTACGACCCCGTGCGGCAGACGTTGCGTCAGCAAAGCCGCGAGGCCCGCGACGTTTATTGTATAGAACTTCAGGAGACGAGTCCCGGGGATCGTTGGAGTCGGCCTCGGCCAGAGTCTGCGGCGGGTCCGATGCCCCGATGGGTGTGGTGGACGCTGGCGGCGCTTCTCGTACTGCTCTCCGCGCTTTCGGTCCAGGTGTGGCGGTTGCACCGTCAGCGCATGCGTTTCCTCTCGCTGATGACGTCGTCCGCTCCCGCTCCCGGTGCTTCCAATGGCGAATCTCCTGCGACGCAGCAGCCGGCCATTGACAATGAGTGGCTTCAGGAGGCCATCGCCCGGGTGGAGGCGCATATGAGCGATGACGGCTACAGTGTGGAGCATTTGGCCAGCGACCTGTGCATGAGCCGCATGACGCTTTACCGTCGCATCCAGTCGTCCACGGGGCAGAAGCCCTCCGAATTCATCCGCACCATCCGTTTGCGGCGTGCCGCCGGACTGTTGTGTGAAGGACGCCTGAGTATCACCGAGATCAGCTACGACACGGGTTTCTCTTCCGTCAGCTATTTCAGCCGCTGCTTCCGCACGATGTACGGCGTGCCGCCGACGCTGTTCGGCAGAACCATGACGGCCGCGGAGCCTGCGAGCGGCGAAAGTCCCAATTGAGACCGCTCCGTGCAGCGGACAAATACGCCCGAAAGCGTGTAGAGTTCCACCGTTTCGTCGTCACTGTCGGCGGCGAAAACGGCGTTTACCCCTGTGGGGTCAACGGGGGAGGGAAGCGCCTGACCTTCCAGAGGGAATATCCGGAGCCATTCCGCTTCCGGCAGACCGCCGATGCGCCCCGTGGCTGTCAGCGTGATATCCATCGTGCCGGTTTTACCGATTTCCGCGTCGCACGTCAGCGTTTCATGTTCTTTTTGCGGGAAGTTCAGACGGCTGACGCTTTCGCCTCCGATACTGAGTCCCCCGCTGTACGCTCTTGCCGCAGAGTATTGAAGCAACAGGCGGTATTTTCCCGGCTCTGCCACATTGACACCCCAAATGATGCGACCTCCTTTCTTGCTGGGGTCAATGACGAGAGGGGCGTCCATCAAAGATGATTCGCCGACATAGAACGTCACCGTGTCAGACATCTCGGTGAAGCCGTCGGTGTCGGTGGCTTTCACCCACAGCGTGTGTATGCCGATTTCCGCCTTCAGGGGCAGTTCGTAGGGCGCCTCGTTCAGTGTGCCTGCCAGCCGGCGGTCGAGGTAGAACTCCACCGAACGTATGCGGTTTCTCACGTGTTTCACATCGGCCTTCAATGTGAGGTCGGGCGCTGCAACCTGGTCCTGCAGCGGTTCGGAGACGGCGGCTTTCATCAGCCACGACACCTGCGTGTGCTTCACGCCGAGGAAGGCGTCCATCATCACCGTGGGCTTGCGGGTGGCTTCGTCCCAAGCGCCCATGTCGTAGCCGCCCATGGACTCCGGCTCCCAATAGAAGCAGCCCATGTCGCCGTTTCTGATCATCCGGTCCATCACGCCCACGAGGTATTGGTTGCCCGTGACGGCTTCACTGGGATAATGGCCCGTCTCCACAACCATGCAGGGCGTGCCGTAGCGGCTCTTGAGATCGTTGATGTTGGACATCACGCGGGTGATCATCGTCGGCCCGTCCAGATGCGACCAGCGGGGGTAGGCCGACAGGCCGATGATGTCCCATTTCGCCCCGTTTTTCTTCAGTCCGTCGAAGATGCTGCGGTAGAGTGAGTTGTCGTGACCGTCGGGCAGATGCACGATGACCTGTATCATCATAGCCGCTCTGCACGAAGCGTGCAAAGGCAGCCGAGCCGCCCTTGTTTGTCTGCCCCACGGGGTAGAGCATGCCGCGCTTGGTCTCGTTGCCCACCTGCACCCATTTCGGCACGATTCCCGCTTCCTTGACAGCAGAAAGCACCTCGTAGGTGTGGTCGTAAACATTGCGTGCAAGCGCTTCCACACTGTGGTCTGTCCATGCAGAGGGAATTGTCTGGCTGCCGGGGTCGGCCCATGTGTCGCTGTAGTGAAAGTCAATCATCACGTTCATCCCCTTGGCTTTCGCCCGCCTGCACATCCTGACCACCTCTTCTTTGCTGCTGGGGCCGCTGCCCACGGTCCACACGCGCAGGCGGATGTTGTTGATGCCCTGTTCTTTCAGTATCTGCAGTATGTCCTTCTGTACACCGTTTTTGTCGAGCCATTTGGTGCCCCAGCTTTCCATTTGGGGCACGAAGCTCACGTCGGCCCCGAAGGCGAAGTCTTCGTGTTTGTAGCGGTTGAAAATCGTATCCGTCACGGTGATGGCGCCGGCACTTATTGCCGTCCACACCAAGGCGAGTGTCAGGAGCAGCTGTTTCATATCTTCTATTTTGTAACTTTGAGGCGCAGGACGGTGAACGACATCGGGGCGAATTCGTAGGAGAACTGCTTGCTGAACTTTCCCCAAACGCTCGTCTTGGGCGAGAGTTTCGTGGGCTGGTCGAAGCTGTTCTCGTCGTGGGCCTCGCCGCAGAGGGTGATCACCTTGCCCGTAGGCATCACGTTCCTGGCGCCCGCGATGTCGAAGGAGCGGAAGTACGACTGGTCCGTGCCGTTGACCACCTTGATGACCAGTTCGCCGGCCTCTTCGTCGTAGCCCGTCTGGCAGAAGTGGCGGGTCTGCGTCACGGGACGGGCCACGGTCATCTCCTTGCCGTCCACCCAGAGCGTGGCGCTCTCGGGCGTCACCGTCAGCTTGATGTCATACCAGCGACCGGTCTCCACCGTTTGACGGGCGCGGCGTCCGAGCACGTCGTTGACGCGTCCGTGCATCATGGGCTGCACGGCGGTCGTGCGGTTGCTCCATCCGCCGATGTTGGCGGCGTAGCCGTTCTGCCCGCGCTGGTCCAGGCCGTAGTAGATGAAGAAGCCCTCGCGTCCGCCGGTCTTGCGCGCCTTGAGTTCGAGGGTGTAGTTGTCCGAGGAGAATTGGGGGAACTGCGCCACCGTCACCTGCTCGCCGGAGGTCTGACGAATCACTCCGCCCTCCTTCTTCCATGCACCCTTCCTTTCTTGGAAGAGGTTCACGTCGCAGGTTTCGACGCTGCCGTCGGCGCGGGTGATGCGTATGTCTTTGTATTCACACTGCGTGTCGTAGCTGCCCAGGCCGATGCCGCCGGCGCGGAAGGTCTGGCGCTCGCCCTGCGTGCTGGTCTCGCTGACGAAGACGTTGTACGTGGGACGGTTCTCGGCCGCCATCTGCTGCACGTAGTAGGAGGCGCGGCCGTAGACCTCGCTACTGTTGATGTGGATGAGGTTGCAGGGCCAGTCGCGGCGGTTCTCGTTTTCGAAGAGGGGTGCGTAGCTCGACATCTTCACCACGTCGCTGTTGCGCTCCATGCCCATGATGAAGGCGGCTTCGCTCAGAGCTGCCAGCAGATTGCCGGCACCCACTCCGGCGTTGCAGGCGTATTCGCCCACATAGATGTCGTGGGTGCGGGGTGCCTCGTCAAAGAGCCCGTTGTTGTTGAAGAAGAAGTTCGGGTCGCGATACCAGTGGGGATCCACCGTGTATTCTCCGGACATTTGCTCCAGCAGCGCGTCGGTGTGGCCCAGGGTGTTGATGAAGGTGATTTGGGGATACTCGGCCTTCAGTTTGTTGAAGATGTAGTTGAAGTGCTTCACGTATTCCGGGCCGACGTTTTCGTTGCCGATCTCCACATATTTCAGGGGGAAGGGCTTCGGGTGTCCGGCTTCGGCGCGCTTCTTGGCCCAGGCGTTGGCGGCGGGGTCGGCCAGAGCGTAGTCGATGGCGTCGCGGAAATCCTGCATGACGGCCTCCATGTCCGCATCGCTGCTGACGTAGTCGCCGTTGCGCACGGAGCAGGCCATGCCGGCGTTGTTGACAAACATGGCGTCCATGCCCAGGTCTTCACAGAAGACGAGGAACTCATGGTAGCCCATGCCCCATGTGGCGCGATAGCCCCACACGTCCCATTCGCCGCGGCGCGTCATTGGGTCGCCCAGCGTCTCCTTCCAGCGCACGCGGTTTTCATAGGTGGCGCCTTCCACGATGCAGCCTCCGGGCCAGCGCATGAATTTCGGGTGCAGATCCACCAGCATTTGGGCCACGTCGGCGCGCTGTCCGTTCTTGCGGCCCTTGAAGGTGTTTTGGGGGAAGAGCGAGACGTAGTCCACCAGCACGGTGCCCTTGGCGTCGAATTCCAGCCCCAGTTGTCCGTTCGAGCTGCTGTCGGCGGCGGTGATGACGGCGGTGAATTCTTTCCAGTCCGAGAGGTCGGTGCCGCCCGCTGTCAGCTGCACGGCGCCGAGCGATTCGCCCGTGTCGCTGTTGCTCAGGCGTGCGGTCAGCGTGCCTTTGTAGTCACTGCTCCTGACGTAGAGGCGCAGGTCGTAGCTTTCGCCCTTCTTGAGGCCCATGCCCCAGTAGCCCGTGTTGGCCAGGATGACCTTGCCGCCTTCCTGCACCTTTTTTATTTTAAGCTGCATGGCGTGCGGCGTGTTGGGGTGGAGCGGCGTCTTGGGGGCCACCACGTCGCTCTCGGCGACGCTCTTTTCGGTGCTGACCTGCCAGCCCGTCATCTTCTTTTCGGCCAGGTTCCAGGGGATGTTCCACTTGCTGTGGTTGCGGTGTTCGTAGTTCTGTGCGTCGGGCGCCCAGGCGCGTCCGTTTTTGTAGGTCATGCCCGAGGGCAGCACGTGCTCCTCGAAGCCCCTGTTCTGCACCAGCTCGGCGTAGAGTCCGCCGTCGCCGGCGTGACTGATCTCCTCGAAGAAGATGCCGTAGAGGTTGGGCGACACGATGGTGCCTTTGCGGTTGAGGTCCACGCGGATGGGTTCGGTCTTCTGTGCCATCAGGGCGGCGGCAGACGTCAGCAGCAGGGCTGAAAGAAAATGTCGTAGCATAGTTGTGTGAGTGTTGGAATTAAGGTTTTTCGGCGGCAAAGTTACGGAAAAGCCCTCTAAGGGCGATGCACTATTTTCCCAATAGCTTGTCTTTATGTATCAAAAACGCCGTTTACACCGCATTTTTGCACAATTGTTACATGCGTGCATCCTTTTGTTACATCTTTTACACGCCGCATGCGGGAAAATCCGTATCTTTGCATCGCTATGAGACACATTCTGCTTTCCCTCCTTCTGCTTCTTGCGGCTATGGGCGCTCCGGCCCAGGGGCCTGCGCCCGTGGCGCCCGGTTTGGAGTTTCTCATGCAGTTGCGCGTGACGCTCGGCGAGGTCTTTTCTGCAGGCGAAACGCCCCACGGCCGCCGCACCGTCGTGCCCATCATGGGCGGCACTTTCGAGG
>CADAVI010000021.1 GCA_902791295.1 uncultured Bacteroidales bacterium
GACAAAGAGAGAAATCATGTGTTCCATACTTTACTTCTCCTCCTTATTAATTGAGCGATGAGCCCAGATGACACATCCAACGATGATGAGCGACATGGCAGGCATGACCATCATACCGTTGTTCATATAACCGGCCTCATACATTGCCTGCGGCACCACTTGAAAACCGAAGAGCGTGCCAAAACCGAAGAGCTCACGCACAAAACCTACGAGCACCAGCACCCAGGCATAACCCAGACCGTTGCCGATACCGTCAAGGAATGAAGGCCAGGGAGCGTTTTGCATGGCAAACGCCTCCAGGCGACCCATCAGGATACAGTTTGTGATAATCAAACCTACATAGACGCTCAACTGCACGCTGACGTCATAGACATAGGCCTTCAGTATCTGGCTCACAATCGTCACCAAAGCGGCCACAACCACCAGCTGCACGATGATGCGGATGCGGTTGGGAATGCTCTTACGGATAAGCGAAATGATGAGGTTGGAAAAGGCTGTGATAACGGTCACCGAGAGACCCATCACAATGGCCGGAGCCAACTGCGATGTCACAGCCAGTGCCGAGCAGATACCGAGCACCTGCACAGCAATGGGATTGTTCATATTGAGAGGACCTGTAAATGCGGCCTTGTTCTCTTCAGAAAAAAGTTTCATACCTTTCTGTCCTCCTTATTTATTATTAAGAAATTCTTTATACTGGTTCAGACCGTCCGTCACCATGGCACCGACGCCCTTCGACGTCAGAGTGGCACCGGTGATGCCGTCCACCTGAAAACTGTCGTCACCGGCACCCTTCTTCACCACCGTGAGCTGCACATCGCCGCTCTCGCCGAAAATGGGACGTCCGGCAAACTGCTCCTGGAACTCTTTCTCGCCGATACGTGCACCAAGGCCTGCCGTTTCGCTTTCATGATAGAAATAGGTACCGAGCACCTGATTCTTCTCTGCATTCACGGCAATATAGCCCCACAGACCGCCCCACAGACCGCGTCCGGTGACAGGAATCACATAGGCGTCTTCTCCGTTGACCGTCTTGGCAACAAACACGTGCAACTCACCGTCCTTGATAAGTTGACCGTAAGCCGTGTTAAACTTGCCGGTATAATCTACCAAACTACCGTCCTTATAAATCTTATCCTTAACATTAGCCTGGTAAACTTCACCAACATTGACTTTGGCCTTATCATAGCCGAGAGCGGTCAGAATCTGACCCTTGGTGTCGTTCTCAACATTGGCGTCCTGCACGGGCTTGAGCACAGAGCTGACGAAAGCCAGCAGGAATGCCACGATGATGACCATGACGGAAGCATACACAAAAGTATACACATTTCCGTTGGTGTCGATGCCCTTTTTCTTCACCTCCTGAATCTTAGAGGAGTCAGCGCCGCAGATAGGGCACTTGTCGGGCATGGATGCGGCCTCAAATGTCTGACCGCACTGACTGCATATAAATTTCTTTGCCATATCTGTTTACTTTTTAAGGGCGCGCTTGGCACGCTTGTTAATGTTGCTCTGCACGAAACAGTAGTCGATGAGCGGTGCAAAGAGGTTCAACAGCAGGATGGCCAGCATCATACCTTCCGGATAACCGGGGTTGAGCACGCGCACCAACACAGCAATAAAACCAATCAGCAGACCGTAGATGTATTTGCCACATTCCGTACGTGCTGCAGTCACAGGATCGGTAGCCATAAATACGGCACCGAAACAGAAACCGCCCACGATGAGTTGATGCCACCATTCGATTTCCGTCAGACCTGCTGCCTGCATCAGGTAACCGGTGCAAGCACCGCCCACGAACACGCTCAGCATCACCTTCCAAGAAGCCACACCCGTGCACAGCAACAGGAGGCCGCCAAGTGCGATGGCAATAACACTGGTCTCGCCGATACTGCCGGGAATCAGACCAACAATGGCGTCATGGACCGTTGCACAGTCGAAGCCGCCGAAGCCCTCTGCAGCAGCCTGGCCGAGAGGTGTTGCAGCAGAAAGACCGTCGCTGCACTCATAACCCAAACCGAGAATCTTGTCGCTGTTGACCCACACATGGTTGTCGCCCGTCATTGCCGAGGGATACGAGAAGAACAGGAAAGCACGCGTTATCAACGCAGGGTTAAAGATGTTCATACCCGTACCGCCAAAAATCTCTTTGGCAAAAATCACGCTGAAAGCCGTGGCTATAGCCAGCATCCACAAAGGCAGGGTCACGGGGACAATCATGGGAATGATCATACCGGTAACAAGGAAACCTTCATGAATTTCTTCGCCCTTCCACTGGGCCACGGTGAACTCGATACCCAAGCCCACGATGTAGCTCACCAGAATCTTGGGTAGCACAGCAAGAAATCCGTAACCGAAGAGGCCCCAGAAATCCGTTGTGTCACCACCGCCAAGAAGAGCGTTCTGGTATCCCACGTTGTACATACCAAACAGCAGAGCCGGCATCAAAGCGATAATCACAAAGAAAATCAGTCGCTTCGAATCCACGGCATCGTGAATATTCACGCCACCGCGCTTGGAGGTCGTATTAGGCACGAAGGCGAATGTCTCAAATCCGTCCACCACAGAGCGCAGACAATGCAATTTGCCGCCCTCCTCTACCAACGGATGGATATTGTCGAAAAACTTCTTAATGGGATTCATCACATATTCTCCTTTCTCAGGGTGTCAAGACCCTGTCTAACAATCCTCTGCAGTTCCAGCTTCGACGAGCAGACAAACTCGGCCAGAGCAAAGTCTTCCGGTGCTACTTCATAGATACCCAAGGCTTCCTGACGGTCAATATCGCCGGCGATGATGGCCTTGATGAGATATCCTGCATAAATATCCATGGGGAACACCTTGTCGTATTCTCCGGAAAAAATCATGTGACGTTCTCCGCCCTTGACACGGGCGTCCAGGCGATATTCCTTCTTGGGCATGAGCCAGGAGAAATAGGTGCGGCTGGTGGAGAACTGGTTGAAGCGGGGCATAATCCAACCCAACATCTCGTCGGCATCATCGCCTTCAGGAATCACGTTCACCTCTGTGGTCTGTGCACCGAGGAATCCGTCAAGCGAAGACTTCATACCGGTCATCACATTGCCGTCAATAATGCGGTTGTTGGCCGACTTATCAATCTGACCTTCAAGAATATCAGCCAGTTTGGCGCCGACTATCACCTGAGCATATTTAGGGGCTTTCACCTCACTGCCGGCTACGGCTATCTTGCGTGTGAAATCAACGGAGCCGTTCTTCAGCAGGCGACCCAGCATGATGACAACTTCAGGAGCCATAGTCCAAACCACTTCACCTTTGTTTACCGGATCAATATGGTTGATTTGTACACCAACATTGCCGGCAGGAGCGGGACCGTCAAAAACGTTTACCGTACAATCTTTAGCCTCGAGCAATACCTTTGCTGTCTGCTTGCTGCTAACACCCAAATAGACGGGAGCAAGTTTTGAAAGCGCTGTCAGGCCAGCCTGGAATTCTGATTCCTGTCCCTGAAGCACATACTCAAAATTCTGAGCCAAAGGCATGCTGTTAAAGGCACTCACGAACAAAGCTTTTGGTTTGTCCTCGGGATTGGGCACTACCGCGTAGGGACGCTGCAGCATCATGCCAAACAGGCCGCTCTCCAACATAAGAGCCTTCACATCACCCTTCACTTCAAACTTGTGCGCCGTCTGCTTGCCGTCAGCCTTCACACGGATGCTGAGCAACTTGCGGCGGTCACCTCTTTCAATCTGCGAGACGACACCGCTCACAGGCGAAACAAATTTCACTTCCGGATGCAACTTGTCCACAAACAAGGCATCCCCGACCTTGACCTCGTCGCCCTCTTTCACTACCGGCTTGGGCTTTACTCCGCAAAAATCATCGGGACAGAGCGCATACTCTTCCGACATCTTCACGGGCAAAGTTTCCAGAGCGGCAGTGCCTTTGAGCTTAACGTCAAGACCCTTGCGCAACTTGATTACTTTTGCCATTATGTTTTGTTAAATAAATATGGTTTTGCTCCACAAAAGTACTAAAAACTTTCTTTAAATACGCTCAATGTGAAAAAAAAATCCTGCAATGTGAAAAAAAAATGTTACTTTTAACCCGCAAAACAAAAAAATAAATCAAAAACAAGCCATCAAAACCCTAAAATATCTCATAATTTGGCTCGTTGCACTGCTCTCTGCATGCTACCTTTCACTTGTGGTGTTGCTCTCCGTTCCGGAGGTGCAAAACTGGCTTGGACGAAAGGCGTCTCAGATTCTCTCACAACAACTCTCCAGTCGGGTTCAAATCGGACGCGTAGAGATTAGTCTGCCCAACCGTGTTGTCGTCGACAGCCTATATCTTTGGGACCGCAACGACTCCCTCCTGCTTTCCGTGCGCCGCACCGGAGCCAAAATGGAATGGACGCCACTGCTGACGGAAAACCGCATCTCCATTGCCAATGTCCAACTTATGGGTGCAGGAGCACACATTTACCAAGGAGCAGACAGCCTTTACAACATACAGTTCCTCATTGACATTTTCTCCTCCAAGGACACCCTCAACCGCCGTCCGCTTGACCTGCGCATCGGTAGCCTCATCATACGGCGCAGCAACTTGGTTTTCGATAATATAGCCATTTCAGACATCAATCTCACAGCACATCTCCACCGACTCACCGACGACAGCCTCTCTCTTTCTCTCAAACGTCTTTCCTTACGTGAAGGTCACGGACTGGTGCTTCATGAAATGGCATTAGAGGGCAAAGCAACACGCACTCATCTTCATTTGGACACGCTACATGTGATTGCTCAGCTGCCATCCAATCCCCGATATCCTGAGCGTGTCGACCTGCATCTCAGTGCCTCGGGCAATGAGCATCGTGTACGGCTTCACCGCCTCGAAGCGCATTCTCCTCTCTACACGGTTTCCCTTTTGGCCAACGGCTTTGTGGACGACGTGCTCTCCCACCCTTCAATTGTACTTTTAATTGAGCATCTCAGCGCCTCAAATCTGCCTGACCGCCTGCAGGCTCTTGGCGAAGTGGGTGTAGAAGGAAGCTTATACACCAACCTTCATGACCACCAATTGGACATTTCTGCCTCTACCGCCTTGGGACGTCTTTCGCTTAGAGGCAATCTGAAAGACAACAACAACTTTAGTGCATCTCTAACCACCGATACATTACTGCTTTCGCCTCTCACCAGAGGCACCGGAGTCGCCTCACTCCACCGATCTATGGTTCGTATCGATGCTCAGGGCTGCATCAAAGGAGCCGACGGACAACCTCAAATCTCGGCAAATCTCTCTGCCCCGCTCATCCAATTCTCCGGTTACACGCTACACGGTCTTTCCGCACAGGCTTCCCGCACACGACACGACACCGAAATCTCCCTCGCACTCAGCGACCCGCACGGAGCCCTTAAGGCACAACTGAACATCCCGGGCGACCGTTGGCAGCAAACGGCCGCCGACATCACAGTTGACAACTTCCAATGGAATCGTGAAGGCGATAAAATCCCCATGCAGCCCGCCGACTTGCACATTACCCACGATTACTACGACAATTCACATCATTTGCTACTAAATTCCAACAATATACAGCTTCAGGCTACAGGACAACTTGAAGATAGTATCGACTTCGTTCTCACATTTATTGATACGGTGTTGGTGCGTAAATTTGCCGATGTTGACCTGCGCATCCCCCAACAGGGTATCCTTGTGGGCACCCTCACCATTGCACCCCAATTTGACTTGTTGAAGTCGCGCCTCAGGGCTCAACTCGAGGTTCCCCAGATCAACTATGGCAAAGAGACGCTATCCAACACCCAGTTGCAGCTAAACTACACGCCCGATGCCCTCAACGGAACACTTTACACCGAGCGTGAAATGCCTTCCGGCTCCACGGCCTTCGACCTCAGTGTGGAGAATTCCGAAGATCGCCTGCATACTCTCTTTTCCTGGAACAACAATAACGGTCCGCGCCAACAGGGCACCGTGGACGCAACGGCACTACTCAACCGTGACAGTTTGGGAAAAAGCGACTTCCGTCTGTGGATTGCTCCTTCCGAACTTGTCATCAACGACTCCGTATGGCAGGTGCATTCGGGAGCCGTGCGATGGTATAAAGGCGTTGCAGAAGTCAATGGGCTCGGCGTCTCCCAAAACGATCGCCACCTCACGGTGAACGGACGTGTTTCCAAAGACCCGGCCGACACGCTGCGCGCTTCTTTCCACGATATCAATGTGGCATACATCATGGACCTTGTCAAATTCCACGACGTACTCTTCGGAGGCAATGCCAGTGGCGAGGCAGTTCTCACAGGGCTGATGAGCAACCCTGTAGTAGATGCCCGCGCCCATGTCACCGACTTCACGTTCAACAATACCCCCGAAGGCACAGTGGATGCACGTCTTGTTTGGGGGCAAACACCCGGAACATTGGACATCGAAGGACATGTCTTCGACGAGGCTGAGGGCATGGATACCTATGTCAGCGGACTCGTCGTGCCCGGCAAAAAGCCCGACAGCCGTCTGCATCTTGACATCGACACGAAGCATTTTGACCTGGGCTTCCTCAACTATTTCACAGAAGGCATACTGGGCGATCTGCACGGCCACACTTCGGGCAAGGCCTTTGTGGGCGGCCCATTGGGACAGATTAACCTCGCCGGACGTCTGCGTCTGGAAGACCTGTCTGTTTATGTTCCCTATACGGGCGTACGCTATTTGATGACCGGCATCGGCGAAGACAGCGTGTTGCTTGAACCTAACCACATTTATCTGCGCAATGCACGCATTATGGATGTGCACGGCGAAATGGCTTCCGACATTCATAACGGACTCCTCCAAGGCCACATACAGCACAACTGCTTTAAGAACCTGCGTTATGACTTCAGCCTCAACGGCAGGAATCTCCTCCTCTACGACATGAAGACTTTCGACGACCAACCCTTCTACGGCACCCTCTTCTCCACAGGCAACGTGCATCTCTTCGGCGGCGAAGGCAAACTGCAGGTCGATGCTTCCATCGCACCGGAGAAAGGTTCTTCTCTCACCTATAATGTGGACACGCCCGGCGGTGTCACCAACAGTGACTTTATCACCTACGTCGACCGATCCACCGTTGACAGCCTCCAACACTATGAGGAAGTTTCTGTCACCTCTTCAGCACGAGATTTAAGCAAAATCTCTACAGACATCCGCGTGAACATCGACATGAATATGTCGCCCGCCATGCGCATGCGCCTGCTGATGAACCGCAAGAGCGACGACCTCATCGACATCGGCGGTGAAGGACGTCTTTTGGCCAATTTCCACAACAAAGGACACTTCAACCTCTACGGCACCTACACCATCTCGGACGGCATCTACAACCTCTCATTTCAGGAAATCATCCGCAAGAACTTCACCTTCCGTCCCGGCGGCACGGTCTCGTTCGCGGGTCCGCCGCTCAATGCCGTGCTCAATCTGCAGGCTGCCTACACGGTGCCCAATGTATCGCTCAACGACCTGGGCAGCAGTTCATTGGGCTTCAACAACACGCGTGTTGACTGTTTAATGAACGTCACGGGCCGCGCGGCTTCTCCCGTCATCACTTTTGATTTCGATCTGCCCAACGCCACCGAAGACGAGAAGCGCATCGTCCACAGCATGGTGTCCACTGAGGAAGAACGCAACATGCAGGTCATCTATTTGCTTGGTGTTGGCCGCTTTTACAGCTATCAGGCACAGGCACAACAGGGAACGGCAGGCCAAACCGGCACAGCGATGTATTCTTTCATGGCCTCCACCCTCTCCCAACGCTTCAACAAACTGTTGGGCAACGCCATCGGCTCCAACAACTGGAACTTCGGCGCCAATGTGCGCACGGGCAGCACAGGTTGGGACAATGTTGACGTGGAGGGCATGCTCTCTGGCCGACTCTTAGACAACCGCCTGCTCATCAACGGTAATTTCGGCTATCGCGAGTCCTATTACACAACACGCAACATCATCACCGATGTAGATGTGCAGTATCTGCTCACACGCAACGGCAGCATCGCCATCAAGGGCTACAACAAGACCAACGACCGCTACTTTGTGCAAAACTCTTTCAACACTCAGGGCATCGGCATCCAGTTGCAAAAGGAGTTCAACCGTTTCAACCAGCTCTTCCGGCATACACGTCGAACGCCGGCAAAAGTGAAAGGAAAAACAACAAGGGATACCGAAAAGACAACAGAGACAAAAACAAAAAAATCCGCGCAACCATAAACGGCCACGCGGATTTTCTTTTATAACAATGTGTTCGGAAGAAAGCGGCGTCAGTTATTTCACCAGACCCTTCTCCAGATATTCCGCCAGATTGACATGCACCTTTGCAGCCACGCTGTCGGCGGCCACCTTCTTCATGTCACTCTCCACCATAATGCGCACCAAATCCTCAAAAGAAGTAGTCTGCGGATTCCAGCCCAACTCCTTTTTAGCCTTGGCTGGATTACCCCAAAGGTTGACCACATCGGTAGGACGATAGAAGTCTTCGCTGACTTCAACCAGCACGCGACCCGTCTTCCTGTCAATACCCTTTTCGTTGAGACCCTCGCCTTCCCACTTGAGTTCTATGCCCACATAGTGGAAAGCCAGGGTGGTGAACTCGCGCACGGAGTGTTGTACGCCGGTAGCGATGACGAAATCCTCAGGCGTCTCGTGCTGCAGGATAAGCCACATGCACTCCACATAGTCCTTAGCGTAGCCCCAGTCGCGCAACGAGGAGAGATTGCCCAAATAGAGCTTATCCTGTTTGCCCTGTGCGATGCGCGCTGCAGCCAATGTAATCTTACGGGTGACGAAAGTTTCGCCACGGCGTTCCGACTCGTGGTTGAAGAGGATACCGCTGCAGCAAAACATGCTGTAAGCCTCACGATACTCTTTCACAATCCAATAGCCGTAGAGTTTGGCTACTGCGTAGGGCGAATAAGGGTGAAAGGGTGTTGTCTCGCTCTGAGGCACCTCCTCCACTTTGCCGTAGAGCTCACTGGTGCTGGCCTGATAGATGCGGCAGCTGGACTCCAAATGGTTGGCACGTACAGCTTCCAAGACACGCAACACGCCCGTAGCGTCCACATCGGCCGTGAACTCGGGAGCGTCGAAACTGACCTGCACATGGCTCTGTGCGGCGAGGTTGTAGATTTCGGTAGGCTGCACTTTGGCCACAATCTTCACCAGCGACATGGAGTCGCCCAAATCGCCGTAGTGGAGATGAAAATTAGGCTTTCCCTCAAGATGGGCGATACGCTCACGATAGTCCACGCTTGAGCGACGGATGATGCCATGCACCTCGTAACCCTTAGCCAGCAGGAATTCACTGAGATAACTGCCGTCCTGGCCGGTAACACCAGTTATTAATGCAACATTCTTCACTATAGTAATTGTGATATGTATTCAGGTCAGAAACTCATGTTGACAGCCATACCTATGACATCATTCGTACGGTGATAGGTGTCCATCTTGGGAAGACCGTAAAAATTGGTGAGTACGTCACGATCCTTATAGAAGGTCTTCATGTAAGAGAAATCCACGTTGACGTCCTTCGTGCAATGAATACGCAAACCAACACCCATGGAGTTGCTGGAAAGGTTGAAAGAAGCGTCACGCATGGCCTCGTCGTCCACATTGTACATGGTCTTTTGCCAAGAACCGGATACTGTAATCCACTTGCCCGTACGCCATTCTACGCCGGCCAACACTTCGTGCGAATCGTGGTTATGCTCCTGCATGTCACCGAATTTAGAGGCCTCGGAGTCTTGATACCAATGGTAGCCGACACCAAGTTTCAGGCTCTCTATAGGCTGATACTGGGCACCAACGGCCAAAATGCCGGGGATATCCTCCTTAATATCGGCCCCATCCTCAAATTGCTTCATCACGGTGGCGTTTCTGATGGCTCCCGCATTGTCGCCCGTGTAGAGGTCGGTAGCGTTCTTCAAACGGATGCGCGTCTTGAATTCATATTTGGCCGACACATTCCATTTGTCGTTAATCTTCCAGTCGATACCAAGGATTGGAGTCACGCCGAAACCATGCTGGTCGCAGTTGAGCGACATGTCTGCATCGGCATAAATCTTGGGCGCAGTTGTCATGCCCATGGTCACACCGCTCACAAATCCGTTATAGTTGGCCATGGCGTAAACGCCGCGAATGCCGACGAAGGCGGAGAGGTTGTCGAGAATCTTGTAGGTGCCGCCCACCTGCAGACCGTAGAAGTAGCTGCTGCCCTTCATGTAGCTCTTGCCAATGGTGTAGCCCGTATATTTGCCCATACCGGCGGCCTCGTAAGCCATACCGGCCTGATAAAGACTGGCAGCGTAAGCGGATTCGAAGGTGCCCAAACCATTCTCAAACTCACACTTGCCGCCACCGCCGCCCACTGCGAAATGAGCGGAGATGCTCCAGCGGTCCCAGTTATAAGAGAATGTAAATGAGGGAATCACCAACGCCTGAGCATCGCCGTCGAACTTGTGGGTCATGTTGCGATTCTTGGTGTTGTAACTAAACAGAGGCAGCGTTGTCAGAATGTCACGCTCCTGAATAGCCACCTGATTGTTCAGCGAGAGGTGCCAGCCTTTACGCAGGAATGCGCCACCGGCAGGGTTGGCATAAATGGCTGTAATTTCGCCATATTGCCCTTCTTGGGCGAAATTGCGGAGAAATGCTGCATTCTGATTAGTGTTGGTCACCAGACCGCCGGCCTGAGAACACATACTTGCCAGCACGAAAGCCAGCGAAAGAATTGATTTTTTCATACTTTTTTTATGATTTAACATCAAATCGGCTGCAAAAGTACTGCATTTTTTCGGAACTCTTAACATTTCCCTGCTCTAAATATGCGTTATAAATCAAAAATTGCACAAATTTGTCCGTTTTGTGCAATCTTGGCTTAAAATTTGCAAAAACAGGGCTTATTTCAGGATTTATTTATATCTTTGCACCTGAACAATAACGATAAAGAAAAAGATGGCTGAGAAACGCGCGCTTTTGGGCATGACGCTGCAGGAAATGGAGCAGATGGTGATATCGCTGGGCATGCCCCGCTTCACCGCCAAGCAGCTGGCGCAGTGGGTCTATCAGAAGAACGCGGACAGCATTGAGGCCATGACCAACCTCTCGCAGAAGAACCGCGCGCTGCTTTCCGAGCAATGCGTCATCGGCAAGATGCGTCACACGGAGCGTTTGGAGAGCGTGGACGGCACGGTGAAATATCTCTTTCCCACCGCCGGCGGCGAGAGTGTAGAGGCCGTCTTTATCCCCGAAGCCGATCGCGGCACGCTGTGCGTGTCCTCGCAGGTGGGTTGCCGCATGGGTTGTCGTTTCTGCATGACAGGCCGTCAGGGTTTCCAGGGCAACTGCAGCGCCACCGACATCCTCAATCAGATTTATGCCCTGCCCGAATGGGAGCACCTGACCAACATCGTGTTCATGGGTCAGGGCGAACCGATGGACAACCTCGGCGCCGTACTGCGCGCCACCGAACTCCTGATGGCACCCTACTCTCTCGGCTGGAGCCCCCGCCGCATCACGGTGTCCACCGTTGGCATCAGGGGTGCCGTGGAGGAGTTTATCCTTAAAAGCCCCTGCCATCTGGCCGTCTCGCTGCACAACGCATTCCCCCAACAGCGCCAGGAGATGATGCCTGCAGAGAACGCCTACGGCATGGAAGACCTGCTGCGCATGCTCGCCAAATACGACTGGAACCGCCAGCGCCGCCTCTCTTTCGAATATATCGTGTTTCGCGGGCTCAACGATTCGCCCCGCCACACCAAGGAACTTGTGCGTCTGCTCTCTCCCCTGCGCGGCGTGCGCGTCAACCTGATTCGTTTCCACACGATTCCCGACAGCCCCTACGAAGGCGCCCCCGAGGAACGCATGATTCAAATGCGCGACTTCCTCAGTCTTCACGGCATCACCTGCACCATACGTGCCTCCCGCGGCGAAGACATCTTCGCGGCCTGCGGCCTGCTGAACACTAAGTTTCATTGAACCTAAAACCCATGAATAAAATCTTCCTAACCCTGCTCGTCTGCGCAGCGTTCCTGACTTCCTGCGACGAGAGTCCTTATTTCCCCGAAGCATCCGGGCGCCCCTACGAAGTGCTCGTCGTGATGGACACCAAAACGTGGAATGCACCTACCGGGCGCGCCCTCTTTGACGTGCTCGACACCGACGTGCCGATGTTACCCCAGTCGGAGCGTTCGTTCCGCATCTCGCAGTCCAATCCCAAGGACTTCAACCGCGTGCTCAACATTTTCCGCAACATCATCATCGTGAACATCAACGACAAGGAGTTCACGCGCACGCGCATAAAATATAAGATGAACAAGTGGGCCCGCAACCAACTGGTGATGACCATCAACGCCCCATCCGAGAGCGAATTTGTCGTCTTCTGTCAGGAACACAAGCAGGAGATTATCGACTTCATCACCAAGATGGAGATGAACCGCCTCATCGTGGAACTGCGCAAGCAGCACTCCAAGCGTGCCGCCGAACTGGCCAAAGAGATTTTCGACTGCGAACTGTGGGCGCCCAAGGAACTCGCCTCGTGGAAGAAGGGCAAGGACTTCATGTGGGTGTCCAACGACGCCGCTTCGGGCCACATGGACATCGTCGTCTATTCCTATCCCTACGAGGGTCCCGAGACCTTCAATAAACGCTACGTCTGCTGGAAGCGCGACAGCGTGATGGAGAAGAATCTGCCCGGCGAGCGTCCCGGCATGGTTATGATGACCGACACGCTCTGCACCGCTGTCAAACCCGTTGTCATCCACGACAAGTTTGCCTACGAAATGCGCGGCCTCTGGGTGATGAAGGGCGACTGCATGGGCGGCCCGTTCGTCAGCTTCTCGCGTGTTGATGAGGAGAACAACCGCGTCATCGTGGCCGAAGGTTTCGTCTATGCGCCCGAGAAGATGAAGCGCGGCCTCATCCGCCGTCTGGAGGGTGCACTCTACACGCTCAAACTGCCCGAGGAGCAATACACTGTCGCCATCACACCCGAGTTGGCCGCTGAAGAAGAAACTGAAGACGAAACTTCCAAATAATGAAGAAAATACATATCGGTCTGAAAGACCTGGACCATAGCGTGACGGACGAACTGATTCACGACAACATGATGCGCGAACTCTGCCATCTTTCCGTGATTCGCGACGAAAATCGAAACGGGAACGGAAATGAAGGCGAAAACGATGGCAATGATGCCCACGTGACGTCGATCGAGGCGCTCAAGGCCTCCGGCGCCCCCTTGTTGTGGATTACCTCCGATGTGCGTGCCGCCGTCTCCTCCGATGCCAAGGCGCTTGAAGATATGCTTCGCGAGGACTTCCGCCTGAGCACCGTGCGCACCGCCACCTTCCGTCCCGACATGAGCGCCGCCGAAGCTGAGCTCTACGATGCCGTTCTATGCGCCTCTCAGGAGGAGTGCGACCGTCTGCTTGCGCTGCAGCCCGCCAAGAGTGTGGTGGCACTGAGCCTCAATCGCGACCGCGTGACAACAGCGCCTGTGAGAGGCATCGACTGGCATGTGGACGAAGAGAGTACGCGCCGCTACGAGAATCCTGCCGAACACGAGAAGACCGCGGCCGCCGTGCGCCGCGCCATCTACACCGCCATCGATGTGGTGCGCAACCGTTTGGAGTGGCGCGAGGAGCATGCCAATCCCCTGCCCAAACTCTTTGTCGAGAAGAAGGGCAAGAAGGAGAGAGACGGCGGCTCTCCCAAGAGTTTCGACCCCGACAAAAGCAGCGTGGAATGACCTTTGCCGTTCTGGCTGCCGGCGAGGGCTCGCGCCTGGAGCACGAAGGCATCCGGGAGCCCAAGCCGCTCATCAGGATTGGCGGCGAATGTCTCATCGACCGCCTCATCCGCATCTTCCTCTCATGCGGCGCAGACAAGATTTGTGTCGTTGTCAACAGTCGTCGCCCCGAGGTGAAGGCGCATTTGGAGTCGCTCCGTTGCCCCGAACTTCATATCGTTGTGGCCGACACCCCCTCCAGCATGCATTCGCTCCGGGCACTGGCGCCTATCCTTGGAGACAAGCCCATTGTGCTCACCACGGTGGACACCGTTTTTCGCGAGGAGGACTTCCGCCGCTATCTCCGCGAGGGTGACTTCGCCGTGACGCCTTGGGTGGACGACGAGAAGCCGCTCTGGATTGACACCGACGGCGGGGGCTTCATCACGGCCTTTCGCGACGAGGGCCCCTGCCCCTATGTCTCTGGCGGTATCTACCGGCTCACCCCCCCGATGATGCAGGTACTCGAGCAATGTATCCGGCGCGGCGAAGCGCGCATGCGCAACTTCCAGCGTGCCCTGCTCGCCGCCGGCTTCCGTCTCAGGGCTTTCCCCATGGAGCGCATCCTCGACATCGACCATCGCAGCGACATAGCCAAAGCCGAGAGCTTCCTCTCGCGCGACATTCTGCTTGTGCATCGCAGCATGCGCTACACCAAAGGCCGTCCCTACGACCGCCTCCTGCTCAATGCCGTCGGCCGCATTCTTCACGAAGAGGACTTCCGCATATCGGAGACCTCCGAGGAGACGCTCACGGCGGAGATGCTCCATCGCCCCCTCCACTGCGTGCTCTCAATGGCCCGCAACCCGGAGACGCTCGCGCTGCTTGCCAACTGTCCCTGGCCGGTTGTCAACACACCAAGGGCTGTCCTGAATGCCGCACGCCGCAGCGATGAAGACGCCCCTGCGCCCTGTTGGGTGAAGCGCAACGGCTATGCGGAACACCCCTCCGATGTCGTTTTTGCGCCCAATGAGGCGGCGCGACAGCAAGCCGTGGAGGCCATGCGGGCGCGAGGCATCAGCGACATCGTCTGCCAGCACCACCGCGAAGGCCGCGAAGTGAAATTCTACGGCGCAGGCCGCAACTTCTTCCGCCCCGACGCCCTGCCTGCGCTGCGCGAAAAGGCCCTTGAAACCGCTGCAGAAAAAGAACTTGAAATATGGGGCGGCGATGCCGTCATCGGCGCCGACGGCGACATTCACATCATTGACTTCAACGACTGGCCTTCTTTCTCCTCCTGCCGGGAAGAGGCCGCCAAGGCTATTGCATACTATGCTGTACACCAAAAGTAAAGACACCGAAGAAAATATCGACATATACTTCACGCGCCCGATAGGTCTCCTGTGGGCGCGCTTCTTCAACCGCTTCGGCGCCAGCCCCAACACCGTCACCACCGTATCCATCTTTCTGGGTGTGGCTGCCGGTCCCTGCTTCCTCCACCCGTCGTGGCGCCTGGGCGGCACGGAGGGCTTGCTGTGGAACCTCGCGGGCATCCTCCTGCTCATGTGGGCCAACTTCCTCGACAGCGCCGACGGCCAACTGGCACGCATGACGGGCAAAACCACCCGCGTGGGGCGCATCCTCGACGGTGCAGCCGAGAACATCTGGTTTCTCTCCATCTACATCTGTCTCGTCGTGCGCCTGTGGCCTTCATGGGGCATCTGGGGATTTGCTGCCTTCTGTCTCTGCGGCTTCGTGTGCCACGCCTCTCAGGCGCGCATGGCCGACTGCATCCGCGGCTCCTACCTCTTCTTCCAGAAGGGACAGCATCAGGACAGCCTCGACGAACAACTCGCCGTCTGGCGCACGCTCTCATGGCGACGCCAACCCGTGGAGAAGGCGCTGCAGATATTCTATCTCAACTACACCTTCCAACAGGAGCACGAGACGCCCCGCCTGCAGGCACTCCGGCGTCACCTCAAAGACACCTGCGGCGATGACATTCCCGAGGACATCCGGCGCCGTTATCTCGAAGGCGCTTTCCCGCTGCTCAAGTGGACCAACTTCCTCACCTTCAACTGGCGCGCATTCCTGCTCTACACCTCTGTGCTGACAGACTGCATCCCGCTGTTCTTCTGGGGGCAGGTCATTGGGTTTACCGCCGTGCAACTTTATATGAATCACAAACACGAACGCCTGTGCCACGAGTTATTGTCTTCGATTTCGGGGGAACGTTAGACACCCACGGACGTCATTGGGGCGATGTGCTCTTTACCCGGTGGCAGACCGCCCTGCCCGGCCTTTCTCACGATGTGTTTTGGGAGGCCTATGTGGCTGCCGAGCGCGCCATGACGACGGAGGAGGATTGGGACTTCCGCCGCACATTGCGGCACAAATGCCGCCTGGAGGCCCGCTTCATGCAGCGCCCCGACGCACCGGAGCAGGCCGACGCTGTTGCCGATGCGTGCTACGAGCTCGCCCGCGAGTGCACGTCACGCTCCAAAGAGGTATTGGAGGCGCTGCGCGCGAAGGGCATGCCCCTGGTGCTTGTGAGCAACTTCTACGGCAATCTCCCCGCCGTCCTGCGCGATTTCGGTCTGGAGGACTGCTTCGACCACGTTGTGGAGTCGGCCCGTGTGGGGGTGCGCAAGCCCGACAGCGCCATCTTCCGTTTGGTGCTCGACCTCTACCCCACTCTGACGCCTGCCGACATGCTCGTTGCGGGCGATTCGGAGCGCAACGACATCCTTCCGGCGCAGTCTTTGGGCATGAAAACGCACTTAGTGAGAAAATTTGAGGACCTCCTTGCCCTCGTTTGACAAAAATTGCGTAAATTTGCCCTTGAATATATCATTTCTGACACTATGGCACAGAGCAATATACGCCCCGCATCGGGCAAACTCGGCATCCTGACCGTCGGTTTGGGCGCCGTTTCCACCACTTTCATCACCGGCGTGCTGATGGCCCGCAAGGGTCTGGCCAAACCCGTCGGCAGCATGACGCAGACGGATCGCATCCGCGTCTCGCGCGAGGGCCGCACGGAGCGCCTCGCCTACGGGGACATCGTGCCCCTGACGCCGCTCTCCGACATCGTCTTCGGCGCCTGGGACGCCTATCCCGCCAATGCGTTGCAGAGTGCGCTCTTTGCCGAAGTGCTGAAGCGCGAGGACATCATGCCCGTGAAGGACGAACTGGAGCAGATACGCCCCATGACGGCGGCTTTCGACCGCGACTACGCCCGTCGCATCGACGGCAGCAACGTGAAGCCCGGCCTCACACGCTGGCAGATGGTGGAAGCGCTGCGCGAGGACATCCGCAACTTCCGCCAGGAAAACAATCTGGAGCGCGTGGTGGTGGCCTGGGCGGCTTCCACGGAGATCTACGTAGAGCGCGACCCCGCCGTGCACGACACGCCCGAGGCGCTGGAGGCAGCCATGAAGGCCGATGACCGCGTGCGCATCGCCCCCTCGATGTGCTACGCCTGGGCCGCCCTCCTTGAGGGTTGTCCCTTCATCATGGGCGCCCCCAACACGACGGTGGACATCCCCGCCATGTGGACGATGGCCGAAAGGATGCGCGTGCCCATTGCCGGCAAGGACTTCAAGACGGGTCAGACGCTCGTCAAGTCGGGCTTCGCCCCCATTCTGCGCACGCGCTGCCTGGGTCTCGACGGCTGGTTCTCCACGAATATCCTGGGCAACCGCGACGGCCTGGTGCTCGACGAACCGGCCAACTTCCACACCAAGGAGGTCTCAAAACTCTCCACGCTGGAGACCATCCTCGACGGCGAGGAGAATCCCGAGCTCTACGGCGACTACTTCCACAAGGTGCGCATCAACTACTATCCCCCGCGCGGCGACGCGAAGGAGTCGTGGGACAACATCGACATCTTCGGCTGGATGGGCTACAAGATGCAGGTGAAGATTAACTTCCTCTGCCGCGACTCCATCCTGGCGGCGCCGGTGCTGCTCGACCTGTGCCTCCTGAGCGACCTGGCGCAGCGTGCCGGCCGCTGGGGCATCCAGCGCTTCCTTTCCTTCTTCCTCAAGGCGCCGATGCACGACTACCTCTCGGGCGAGCAGCCTGTCAACGACCTCTATCAGCAATATGCCATGCTGAAGAACGCCCTGCGCGAAATGGGCGGCTACGATGCCGACCAGCCGTTGGACTAAGCCTCTGTCCTTTTAGCTATTCCCCTGGCGCATCTATCTGAGTCAGAGAAAATTTGCGCGCCAGTTAGGAAACCGGAGATCTGAAAACAAAAGGCCACCGGCGCTTTCGCGCCAGCGGCTCCATCGTTTATCGCTTATCGGTTATCGTCTTACTTCTTACTTCTTAGCTCTAGCCTTCTTATCGATGTTGATCGGCGTAGCCTTGGGGAAGGTTTCATGGTTTTAATGTGTTTGCAAATTACTCAATTCATATAAAGTCCTTATTTCTTAATCGATATGCCTATTTATTTCGCTCCCTTTCTTCTGTTACAATCTCTGCACAACATCTGGCAATTTTCGGCAGTCGTTATGCCGCCCTCTTTCCACGGGGTGATGTGGTCGCCTTCCATTTCTTCCAACTCGAAATGCCCGCCACAGAGGGGACAAATACCGCCCTGACGTTCGTAGGCTTCGCGCTTTTGCTTCTTGTCGAAGGTGCGAAACGAGAGGTCGCGCAAGTCGCCGCTGAGCACATAGCTATAGATGCCCGACTTCTTCATGATTTCGTCATCTTCCATCAAGTCATGGATTTGCTGCTCCAAGGCTGTCGTATCGTATATCTGGTCGTGATAGGTGTCGTAGAGATAGCCCCAATCCAAGCCCTTCATTTCCTTGCGATACTTGATGAATGTGGAGCGCACCCATGTAATGATAGCTGAGAAATAAGCCCAAAGTTGATTTGCGTTGGCATCGTTTTGATGCTTCGACATGTATTCGCTCACTTCTTTGATTCCGTCGCGACGGGCCGCCCAATGAAGCACCGTTGCCAGGTAAGCTTGTTCAATGGCGTTGCCATTCAGCAAGTCACCGGCCATCTTGTAGGCCGGACAACCGTTCTTAGAGAAATGACGACGGGCATCGCTGATGAAAGGCCCCACGTAGACAGCGTTCAGCAATTCCTGATCGAGCAGGCGCTCTCCGGCTATGTTGATGACGCGAAACCAATCAAGTTTCTCCTTGTCCGTACCCGTACAGAAATACACCTGCAGTTCGTAGTTTAGGAAGTCTTCTTTCTCCTTGTCTGTTAGAGAGGCGAAAAACAGCACGCCTCGCTCCGGGTCAACGATATTGAAGTCGTGGTAGCGGAACTCGCAGATGGAGAGCGTGCGCTGCTGGCCGTCAATCATCTCAAAGCTGTCATCGCCCACCACGCTCCAATACATAATGTTCAATGGAAATCCTTTCAGTATGGTATTCACCACTGCCTGCTTCTGCTTTAAATCGTAGCGAAACTCGCGCTGATACGGAGGACGGATGTCGAGCCGACCGCCGTAACCACGCACTCCCTTATCGGGATCGTTCACATAACCATCTATCAGGTCACGGACTTTGATGGAATGCAGTTTTATTTCCATAGTTTATTTTTTTTTGCGGATAAGGATTCTTGAATAAGGACACTTATGTATGCCGTTTACTGTGTATGCCAAGTCAGTACGCCCTCTGTAGTTCTTAGTCACACCTGCCTGTTTGGCTAAATCACCATTACCAAGACCTATTATCTCAAATTGGTCGGGATTGAATTTTTCAAGGAAGGTATCAGGTACGCCCATTATTCCATCATAGTCACATGGAATATCATCAGTTTTACCGACATCAATGGCATCGAAATTGTCATAGTGAGGGTATTGTTCCGGAAAATAATTGCGATATAGGATTATATCTTCGTGACGTTTCTTTATTTCAAGGTTTGTAAACCATTGTACTCCAGAAACACGAATCATTCCCTCCTTATGATTACCTGCTGTTGCAATATCCTCGTATTGCGAAATAAAATGTGTTGCCCCTCCTTTAAATCCATATCCAAGCCACACTTTATTCTCCTTGATTAACGGAAATATTTCTTTGTAATGGATTGCATTTTGATGCCCTATAATCAGGAATTTCTTGTCATGTTCCATTAATTGCGCCACATATTCACGAAACAAAGAGAAAGGCGGGTTGGTCACCACAATGTCGGCCTGCTTCAGCAGTTCTATGCACTCCTTTGAGCGAAAGTCACCGTCACCCTTCAACGGATGGATACCTATTTCTTTCGGGTCAGGAATGTTGTTGCCGTTCTTGTCGCCGTCATAAATCAGATAGATGGCTTGCTCGCATTTGTTCTGACTGAACAAGTCCATATCCTGATTCTTATAGCATGTGGTGATGAGGCGTTTCAGTCCGAGAAACTCGAAGTTATAAGCAAAGTAGGTGAAGAAGTTCGAGACCCGCGGGTCGTCGCAGTTGCACAGCACCGTCTTTCCCCGGAAGTGTTCCTTATAGTGGCGAAGCTCATTGTTGATGTCTTCTAACTGAGTGTAGAATTCATCTTTCTTTGCTTCTTTTGCGGCATTAAGGTTTTTATTGGCCATTGGCTCGATTGATAGATTTTCTCGTTTAGAGCATTTATCTATCAATCGCTGACGCACGAAAAAAGCGTGATGCTTCTCATGCGTTGAACTTTGGGGCATGCCCAGGAAGGAAACCCCATCCACCTTTGTAAGAATGCACCACGCCTATTGGCGCGAATGCATTGCTATCACAAGGTGGAATGAGGAGGCACTTATCCTGTACCCCACACAATATCTATTACTTCAAAGCGTTATTATTTCCAAACTGTTTCCTGGGCATTTTGGTTCAACGCGAAATAATAGCGAATGCTTTTGTCACTAAGGTCATACCGGCACTTCCGCTGAAGTCTTTTGCCCTACATTTGATATGTATCTTTTCGGGTGTATACTCCGATACTCGATGACAAAGATACAAAGTTTATTTGAAACACACAAGAAACTTCCGTGTACGAATGCAAAATACTATATAAAAAAGATGTTTTGTGATGTAAATTCGCGAAGTTGCCACTTCTTTATGTAGAAAACGCCTATCTTTATATCATTAAAAGTTATGTCATGGCAAAAGCAAATGACCACATATAATGATTGTGACGCAATGCAAGAGAAAACAAAGAGAATGTTCAATATTTGAATAGACAAGAAAAATATATTTGCACAATTATTACACCGAGCAACACGAAAAGCGCGAAATATTAATATAAATACGAAAAATTATAGAAGAAAGTTGTGAAATGTTTTGTAAGTTATTTTAAAAAATCGTATTTTTGCGAAAAATTTTAAGGAAAAGACGCCATGTCATTACAAACATTAAGTGCAAAACGCTTCCAAACGAAGCTGAAAGCCACGATACAAAGCACGGGGAGACTGGGCTTTACGGACAAAACCGCTAAGGAATTGCGGTTCGAAAATGGCTCTCATGTGAAGTTCCTGTCTGACGATGAGAGCAAGGAGCTTTATATGGCTAAAGTCACCGGTGAGGATGAAGATGCTTTCGAGGTAAGGAAGTCTGGTGACTATTTCTACGTTGCCACCAAAAGATTGTTTGACGAACTTGGATTCGACTATAGGAAAAAGAATATCATGTTCGACCTCGTGCGCAAAACCCTTCTTGACGAAGAGGCGGGAGGAGAAGTCTATAAAATGGATAAACGCGTTCTGCTACGACGCGAGAAAGGAGATGCGGATGACGTAGAAGAATAATAAAAAAGCCCTGCTCTGGCAGGAACCAAGAGCAGGGCAAGGGAAATGGTCTCAGATAGTTTGACGGCTGTGAGAGACCGGAGGCACTTCACGCCAGATTTGATAGGGCAATGAAGTAGGCAACGCAAAGGTAAGACAATATTTGCAATCAGCCGAAATCAGCTCTGTCAAAAAGTGTTAAATATTAATTTTGTGGTTTTTTGTATTTGAATTATGATACATAATAATCTACAGTTAGAGCTCTTTCCTGATTTCGGCTTGAAAGCAATTGAAACAAGGAATTCTAAATCGGAAACTAACGGGATATTTTCCCCCACGAACCGATTCAGTATGTCACTCTGTGAAGAAGTGAACTTTACATCGGCACACCAGATGCCAATAGTGTCTGGGTGTTTGGTTGATGCTCCCAAGGAAATCGTTTGCTTTTATAGGCTTGGGAATATCGGCCGGGCAGGTGTGGTGCCGCATTTTTATACCACCGATAACAGGCTCCTGCCTTTTCTCGGTGATCCCTACGGCCATTTGGAAATGATAAGCAACCATTCAACATTAATAGGTATAGATATTTCTATCAAACCGGAAATGCCTATGCCGATGAAGATTGCTATTTCATTTTACAACAAGTTAATAATGGCGTGGTGGCAACATCAGGGAAAGACCGTGATTCCTAACGTTGTGGTTGACTCATCAATTATTGAATGCTGTTTGGACGGTTATCCAAAGCACTCTGTAATTGCGATGAACAGTTCTGGCATAGGAAAAGACATACGAGCCAAACAGAATTGGCAAATCATCTATCCGTATATAATAAAAGAGCTTGATCCTGCTCTTATTATCCGATATGGAGGAAAGCAGGAGAACGAGATAGAAGAGATAAGTGCTTATTATGATAATGATAATGACCATTTAAAATTTGCAGGCTATGGGAGGTAATGGTTCTTACAGCAAAGAGTTCGGAGGCGTAAAACCACAGGACCGGACTCATTACGAAACGGAATATAAAATAGAAGGACATAAAGTCTTGGTCTTGCAGGAGAATCCGAGTCATGATAAAATAATCATGAATTCTAATTCGAGGAACCCTATCTATTTGTTTGCTTCTGCAGACAAGAAGACGGGCAAACTTACGATTTCTGGCATCGGCATTTATAAGAATAATAAGCTCGTGGAATCTATTGACCTCAAGTTTGACAGCAATGGAAATGTTCTTCCTTTTAGCAAAACGGAGGACGGTTCTCATTCTCACAATTGGTTTGAGGTAGCCCCTGGTATAATAGGAAGAAAGAGTTATGACAAAAGCAATCACAAGCCTATTAAACAGAAGTACCAAAAGCTGATTGACAAGATTGTGGATTTTAACAAAAAAGGAAAGATATGGAAGAAAAGAAAAGACTGAGAAACAGAAAAATCGTTGTTCGTGATTTTTTTGGTGACGGAGATCATCTTTACGAGGACCAACTTGGATGGACCAAGAGAGAGAAGCGCGAAGCCCGTTCTCTTGTCTCAAAAGAAATTTTTGAATATGAGGTAGTCACCGTGGGGTTGAATCTGGCTTTCTACTATGTGGACAATGACACGTTCTACGGAATTCATACCGAAAGCCTGCCAATAGAGGTGAAAGTGTTACCGCGAGACACCCCGGACAGCCCCTATATTAATTCCCAATGTAAAGGAGATACACATGCTCGTGGAGAAGTCGTTTTCTCTTGTCGTGATTCAAAAGAGCTGTGGGATGGCGTTAAAATTGATGACAAGACATTGGAAGAAGTTTTAAACAGGTCCCTCATCATCACTCTAAATTAGTACTGTCATATTCTGCCATGTCTTTCAACCCGATAGTAAGGCTCCAATAACTTTCTGATGCCCTCATCCACCACCATAAGCAAGTCCGAATCAAGGACGGCGACACAACGCGTGTCTGCTCCGCAGGAGTCGATTCCTTCTAGGGCTTTCGTCCGTGCCATGCAACGCTTTGTGCAGTCCAACAGGTTGGAGGAGGGACAGAAGTTTCTGGACCAGCTTAACCAAAGTCTTGCTGTGGAAGAGGCCATATTGTCAGAAGCATGGGAGAGGAGAAGCAGCAGGCTGGCTGGCCCGCGCGATATGACACGCAACATGCTTTTCTTTGGCGACGACACTAAGTATACAGAAAATACAAAAGCAGACGACACATTATGGTCCGCAGGATAGTGATGACGGGCAGTCGTGCCAGATATGTGGAGCATCGCACCAGGGCGTGTGAAGACGACGGACGCGTGATTATCATGCGGGGCGATGATGCGTGCTATGAGGAACGCCCGACGGAGGAAGTGAACCTTGCCGCCACAACGAGAGGCGGAGAAACGCTCATCATGAACCTCAGAGGTCGCGATGCCGTTATGGCATACATGGCGGCAGTTAAGGAGGGCAAGGAGACGCCTATGTCATGGCCGAAGTTTGAGGAAAAGTATCCCGGAGTGTGCACACGAAAGGTGTTCTACGAATGGCGCAACCCGGACAAATTGGCTCTGTATCGCGACACGGTGGAGAGCTATCGTGCAAAACTGAGGGGAGATTTGGGGACGTTTGGGGACACGCTCTCTCAAGAGGAGTAGGAAAAACCGATTTTTAGGGCAGCAGGTAAAAATGCCCTACCTTTGCAGCAGAAATTTCGAAGACGGAGTTTCTGCTGTTCTTTTTCAGCAGTCAAAAACTGAGCACGGCTCCGCGCACGAGATGAAGTACGCCTGTCTATATCATCGTGTAAGTGCAAGAAGGCAAC
>CADAVI010000022.1 GCA_902791295.1 uncultured Bacteroidales bacterium
TTCATCTCCTCGAGGTTGATCTTGAAGCCGAACACCTTCTGCACGATCACCACGATGTCCACCAGATCCAGGCTGTCGATGCCCAGATCCTCTTTCAGTAGGGCGCCGTCGTGGATGAGATCCTCTTCAATCTCGAATTCGCCGGTGAGGAAGGCCCTCACTTTTTCTTCGATTTCCTGTCTTGTCATTATGCTGTTGATTTTTGTTTCCGTCTTTTTGCACACGATGATGCTGTGTCCATGTCCCAGTCCGTCGTGGATGTCTTCCACTTCGAGCCCGGCCCTGAGGATGCACTGCTCCATGTCTTCCGTGTTGTACATCTTGGAGTTGCCGTTGGCCATCGCGGTGAAGTAGAGGCTGGTCATCGTCAGGCAGAAGGTCGCCGTCTCGTATCGCTGGCGGTCCCACAGCGTCTCCATGATGAAGAGCCTCGTGTGCGCGTCCATCGCCTCGCGGGCTCTGGAGAGGATGCCCGTGATCTCGTCCATGCTGAAGCAGTCGAGAAACTGGCTCATCCAGATGGCGTCGGGCTTTTCGCCTTGGGGGAACTTCGCTGCGGGGTCGAGGAAGTTGACGGCGAAGCCCGTGATGCGCTCTGCGCCTGCTTTTCCTTGGATGTTGTCCTGCATCAGCTTCAGCTGCTGCGGCAGATCGAGCACCGTCACGCGGGCCTCCGTGCTGTAGTCCACACATCTGAGCGCCCATTTGCCCGTGTTGCCCCCGACGTCGTAGAGCGTTCTGACGCCGTAGCGGTCGAAGACGATCTTCAGCGCCTCGGGGAATGACGCGTCGCTGTAGAAGTGGTCGAAGGCCAGCCAGCTCTTCTGCACCTCTTCGGGCAGACTCGAGAGCCCTTCGTAGATGGTGGGCCATGAGCCGAAGTGGCGCAAGCCTTCGGGGCGTCCGCCTTCGAGCGATTCCTCCAGGCGGAACATCCCTTCGTAGTTCACCTTGTGGTTGAAGTCCATGTTGATGCCTGTGGCGGCATCGTTGGCGAGGAACCATCCGGCCTTGGAGAGCGTGTAGCGCTCCGTCTCGGGGTTGACGAGCACCGTGCCGATGGAGAGCGAGGCCTCCATGAGACACTTCACGGCGTAGTCCGAGAGCCCCGTCTTTTGCGTGATCTCCTGTCTTGTCAGTCCTTCGTCGCTCTCGCGCATCAGGTTGCGCTGGAGCATGATTCTCGACACCTGAAACACGATCGGCCCCCAGGCGATGAATTCCGCCAGACGCTGCGCCTCAGGGGCAGTCATCTGCTCCCGGGTGTATGCTTTCTTCAATGCCGACGACAATTTCATTTTAAACTCTAAACTTTAAACTTTAAACTTTAAACTCTAAACTCTAAACTCTAAACTCTAAACTCTAAACTCTAAACTCTAACTTCACGTAGCACGAGGGCTGCGTTGGTTCCCCCGAATCCGAAGGAGTTGGAGAGCACCGCACGCACTTCCGTCTCCACCGTCTCGGCCGTCAGCCTCAGACGTGCGGCAGCCTCGTCGGGCTCCCGGAGGTTGATGTTCGGCGCCACAAATCCGCGCTGCATCATCAGGGTGGAGTAGACCGCTTCGCTCGCGCCGGCCATCCAGCTTTCGTGGCCCGTCATGCTCTTGGTGCTGCTGATGAGGGCGTGCTCTCCGGCGAAGAGTCGGTCGAGCGCCGCTGCCTCGCACCTGTCGCCCAGGGGCGTCGAGGTGGCGTGGGCGTTGACGTAGTCTATGTCGCTGGGTGTGAGGCCTGCGTCTTTGAGGGCGCGCTCCATCGCTGCGGTGCAGGCTGTCTCGTCGGGCTGCGATACGGTGCCGCCGCTCGAAGTGCCGTATCCGGCCACTTCGGCCAGTATGGTGGCGCCTCGCCGTTTGGCGTGCTCCATCTCCTCGAGCACCAGCGCTGCTGCGCCGCCGCTCGGCACGAGGCCGTCCCGCTCTTTGTCGAAGGGTCGGCTGGCTTCTTTCGGCGAGTCCATCCTCATGGAGAAGGCGCCCAGAGCGTCAAACGAGGGCATGCTTTTGAGCCCCGTCTCCTGTGCGCCGCCCGTGAGCACGATGTCCTGCATCCCGCTGCGTATCATCATCATGGCCGTGCCGATGGCGTGGCTGCCGCTGGCGCATGCGGCGCTCACGGTGAAGCTTGTGCCGCTCAAGTGGAAGATGCGGCTGAGGTTCATGCTCACGGTGGAGGTCATCAGCTGAAACACCAGTCCGTAGCCCAGCATCGCCGTGTCGTGCTTCTCGTCCATGATGTTCGAGGCCTCGATCACGCTGCCGGCCGACGAGTCGTTGCCGAAGATGCAGCCCGCCTCGTGCGCCTTGAGGTAGTCGGCATCGAGTCCGGCGCCTTCGAGCGCCTCTCGGGCGGCCATATAGGCGTATTGCGCCTGCTCCGGGAGTCCGGCGCGTGTGTGGCGGTCGAGCATCGCCTTGGTGATTTCGGGGGTGGGGACGAGGCCCGAGAGTGCGCTGCGGTATCCGTAGTCCAGGCGCTCGGGTCTGAGCCCGATGCCGCTCTCTCCGGCGTGCAGTGCACGGGCCACGCTGTTGAGACTCTGACCGATGCACGACCAGATGCCCATTCCCGTGATGACGACTCTTCTTGATGCCCATTCCCGTGATGACGACTCTTCTTACCATATTTTTCTTTGATGTCTTTTTATGACATGCGCATATTAGTGTACAAAATTACATAATTCTTCCCGCATCTGCGCGCGTTGGCTTTGAAAAAATGTGTTTTCTTGCCGTTTCTGCAAAAAATATGGCGTCGTGGGGGTCTTGTTTCCGAAAAATGTTGTATCTTTGCCGCCGCAAACGCGGAAAGACCCGCTCCGGAGAGATGGTAGAGTGGTCGATTACAGCAGTCTTGAAAACTGCCGTGCTGCGAGGCACCGGGGGTTCGAATCCTCTCCGCCCTCTGCAAGAGCAATTTTTTCTTCACGAAAGAGTTGCTCTTTTTTTTGTGCCGGATTCATTTTTTTGTTTTTTTTGACCTCCGCAGAGACTTTTTTCGCTGAAAAACGCATTTTAGACCAAAGAATATGGGGCAAAACACCTCCTGCTGCACGAAATTGCCCTACATTTGCGCCGATTTATTTTTATCCTGTTTGCAAAGGCACGACAAATATAAATTAATTAAACCTTTTCAGATTATGAAAAAGCTTTTAATGCCGTGCCTGAGCCTGGTCATGATGGCTGCTTGCACGACGAATCCTACCGGCGAGATGCTGGACAGCGAGAGTCAAGAGAGTGTTAACCCCCAGAGCGCTTTGGACGGACCGTCCGCGCCGCTGCCCCCCGGCAAGGCGCGCGTGCGCTTTGTGTTGGACGGCGTGTCCTTCAACCGTGTCCCGATGACCAGGACCGACCCTGTCGGCCTGACGGATGCGGGCGTGAACTACCTTTATATATATGAAGGTGAGGAATTGCTGCTGAAGCAGGTCTCATCCGCTGTGGCGGAGGAAAGCGGTAGCGGTAGCGGCGGCAGCGGCGGCAGTGGTAGCGGCGACAGCGGTGATGCCGGGAGCGATTTTGGGAGTCCGTCGCTGGTACTGGACTACGGGCCGCACACGCTCACCTTCGTGGCCTCGGAGTATGAGCTGGACGACACCGATAATCAGGTGCACAGCGGCAACGCCTTCAGCGCCGGGAAGACGGTGACGGTGGACGAAAACACCGCGACACAAAACGTCACACTGACCCGCATCAAGACCGGCATACGCATCGTCATCAACGACAGCCCCGCCAACATCGACCGCGTCGGACGGATACGCATCACACTGGCCTTCCCCTACACCACACTGCCACCCGCCAGCCAGGTCGCCACGGAACAGGGCCAGCCTGCTTATATAGAGGTGCCGCTGCCCCAGACAACACCCGCAGCATACACCGTATATACCTTCTGCCCGAGCCTCACCGAAGTGTTCAACCAAAGAACCGTCGTGACGATGTGGGAAAAGGATACCAACAAAATCCTCTCCAACAAAAGCCTGAACATCCCGCTCCTGATGAACCGCATCACCGAGGTGCGAGGCACCTGGATATCAACCTCCGCACTCATCACCGTGAACACCGCATGGGGGGAGGAGCTGATAATGGACAATGGCCAATTGAAAACTGACAACTAAAAGTTAAAAGTTCAGAAATGAAAATTAAAAGTTGGCAGTGACAGTTGATGCACTGAACTGAAGAAGGATAGAATAGCGGTCGAAAAATTTGGTGGAAAGAAAATAATGTCGTACCTTTGCATCCGACACCAAACAAAAAACGACACACTATGCTATCCGTAGAAGAACTCAACG
This sequence comes from uncultured Bacteroidales bacterium, assembly GCA_902791295.1. Classification (GTDB taxonomy): domain Bacteria; phylum Bacteroidota; class Bacteroidia; order Bacteroidales; family Bacteroidaceae; genus Physcousia. Next base: position 4,289 of record CADAVI010000022.1, read on the forward strand.
ACAGACTCATTGACCTGGCCTTCAGCGAAGACATCGGCGACGGAGACCACACCACGCTCTGCTGCATCCCCGAAGATGCCGTCGGCGAGAGCAAGCTGCTCATCAAGGAAGCCGGCATATTTGCCGGAGAAAACATCGCAAAGGAAGTGTTTCGCCGCTTCGACCCCACACTGGAGGTGGAAGTGTATATCCACGACGGCGCGGCCGTGAAGCCCGGCGACATCGTGATGAGCGTCAGAGGCAGGGAGCAGAGCCTGTTGCAAACGGAAAGGCTGATGCTCAACATCCTGCAAAGGATGTCGGGCATCGCCACCATGACACACAAATACCAGCAGGCGCTCATCGACGCCGGCACCAAGACCCGCGTGCTCGACACACGCAAGACAACACCCGGCATGCGCATGCTGGAGAAGGAAGCCGTGAAAATCGGCGGCGGCATGAACCACCGCATCGGCCTCTTCGACATGATACTGCTCAAGGACAACCACATCGACTTCTGCGGCGGCGTGCACAACGCCATCAGCCGCGCCAAGGCCTACTGCAAGGCCAAGGGCAAGGCGCTCAAAATAGAGTGCGAGGTGCGCAACTTCGAGGAACTGGACGAAGCGCTCCGCGAGGGCTGCGACCGCATCATGTTTGACAACTTCACGCCGGAGGACACCGCCAGGGCCGTGAAAATCGTGGCCGGCCGCGCCGAGACGGAATCCAGCGGCGGCATCACCTTCGACACGATGATACCCTACGCCAAGGCCGGCGTGGATTTCATCTCGTTCGGCGCTCTGACACATTCGGTGAAGGGGCTCGACATGAGTTTCAAGGCAGCGGGGTCGTCAAAATTGTCTGTGTGACAGACAATTTTGAAGTGAAGAGTGAAAATATGTAAGGGCTTTTAGCCATTTGCAGTTATTCGGTTATCGGTTATCGTTATTCGTTTATCGTTTATCGTTTATCGGTTATCGTTTATCGGTTAGCGTTTACCATCATACATCATACATCCTACATCAGCCATCATACCTCGTCCTATGCTGTACACACATGACGGTTTTTTATGTTTTTCTTTAAATATCTGCAGACTGATCATTCTTCTCGCGATGATGTTTGCGCAGAAAGCGGAAGCCTGCACCAATCTCATCGTGGGGCGCGGCGCTTCAAGCAACGGTAGCGTCATCGTGTCGTATTCGGCTGATGACTACGGCAGTTACGGATACCTGTTCTTCGCTCCGAGAGCCAAACACAAAAGGGGAGAGATGCGCCCCATATACCACTACGAGACGGGCAACTACCTGGGCGAGATACCCGAAGCAAGAGAGACCTTCCAACGCGTGGGACTCACGAACGAATGGCAGGTGACCGTGACGGAGACCACCTTCGGCGGGCGTGAGGAGCTGTGGGAGGGCAAGGACGGCATCGTGGACTACGGCAGTCTGATGCTCATCGCCCTGGAGCGGGCACGCACGGCGCGGGAAGCCATCGACGTGATGACGGAGACGGTGGCGCGCTACGGATATGCCAGCGAGGGCGAGACCTTCACCGTGGCCGACAAGAACGAGGTGTGGCTCATGGAGATGATAGGCAAGGGTCGGGAGGAAAAGGGCGCCGTGTGGGTGGCCCTGCGCGTGCCCGACGATTGCATCACGGCGCACGCCAACCAGAGCCGCATCGGTCGCTTCCCCCTCAACGACCCCGAACGCTGCCGCTACAGCAAAGACGTGATAACGTTTGCCCGCAGGAAGGGTTATTATAAAGGTGAGAACGACGGCGACTTCTCCTTCTGGGAGGCTTACGCCCCGGCCGACTTCGTGGCGTTGAGATGCTGCGAGGCCAGGGTGTGGAGCTTCTTCAACCGATGGGGCGAGGGCGACACGGAGCGCTGGCTGCCCTACGTCATGGGTGATGCCGCGGCTGAGGCGCTGCCCCTCTGGGTGAAGCCGAAAAGGAAACTCACCTGTCAGGACGTGAAGGACATGATGCGCGATCATTACGAAGGCACGCCGCTGGCCATAGACGACGGCGTGGGCGCCGGCCCTTACCGGATGCCCTACCGGCCGACGCCGCTCGTGTGGGAGGCAGACAGCGTGAAATACTTCCATGAACGGCCCATCTCAACGCAGCAGACGGCGTGCGTCTATGTGGCGGAGATGCGCTCATGGATGCCCGACTGGGTGGGGAGCTGCCTGTGGTACGGCAACGACGACGCCAACATGATACCCCTCGTGCCGCTCTATCCGGGCAGTATGCAGACCGTGCCCGAATGTTTTCACCCGAACAGCGGCAACGCCTTTACCTTCAGTTTCCGCAGCGCATACTGGCTGCAAAACTGGGTGAGCAACATGGTCTATGCCCGCTACTGCCAGCTGTTTCCCGAACTCCGGCAGGAGCGCGATCGGCTGGAGCGCGACTGGCGCTCGCTGCAGGCTGACGTCGAGCGCGAGGCGCTCGCCAGGGGAGACACGGAAGGACGCGCCGCCCTCAACGCCTACAGCCACAGAGCTGCGGGGCAGATGATGGACGAATGGAACATGCTGGGACAGCGGCTCATCGTGAAATACAACGACATGGCCGAGAAAGCCACCGACGCAGAGGGCCGCTGGCTCAAGACGCCCGGCGGACAGCCGAGGCCCGTCAAACGCCCCGGATACCCCGAAGCCTGGCGCCGGCGCATCGCCGCGGAAGAAGGGGGGCGGTACAGAGTGAAATAAACAGCCCCCCTCCGGCTCCCCTTTTGGGGGAGTGGATGGTTGATAGTTTAGAGTTTAGAGTAAGTTTAAGAGTTTAAGTGTTTAATATGAATACGATAGTAGCACTCCCCCAAAGGGGGAGCGGGGAGGGGGCCGCATTATGGTCGCATTTTTGATATTGCTTTCCTGGCACGTGTGGGTGCTGGTGAACGGACACCCGGAGGAGGTGCAGCCGGAGACGACGGCTTCGGAAGTGAAGCCCGGATGGAAAATAGTGGATATACAACTCAAGTCGCACACCGTGCGCTACCTCTGGGGCGTGAGCGCCATGCAGCTGATGGGGCGGCAGGACACGCTGGTGATAGACCCGGGCGAGGAGGTGCTCTCGGACTTCATCCTGGTGCCCCTGCGAAAGAAGGCTCAATACCGCCGCTTCAAAGAAGAGAAGATGGACGAAAACCCCTACACCGTGCTCGACATGCACGCCTTCGACATCACCCCGTGGGGCGACGACGCCTTCCGTGTGACGCCGCGCGTACCCCTCAAACCGGGCGAATATGTCATCCACTGTCTGAAAAGCGAAAGAGTGGGCGAGCGGGGCGACTACGAGGTCTATCCCATCAGCGTGAAGTAGGGGAAAAGTGAGGAAAAATGCGGCATTAAGTGAAAAAAGCCGCATTTTTTTTGTTCATGTACCCAATTTTAGGTATCTTTGCAGGAAGAATGCTTAAAAACTGATGCCAGTGGACACGTCAAACGAATGCACCGGATGCAAAATAGCCTCTCTGTGCGGACACAGAGGGAACGAAGCTGCCTGCCCCAAAGGATGGGCCGGTGTGTTGGTGTTTGCGCTGCCGCTGCTGGCCATCGTCGTATTATCAATCATCTTTAAATAAATAATGAGCGTAATTCTAATTGCAGTTATCGTGCTCGGCCTCGTGGGCCTCATCAGCGCCGTGGTGCTGTTTGTGGCTTCAAAGAAGTTCGCCGTGTACGAAGACCCGCGCATCAAGCAGGTGGGCGAAGTCCTGCCTCAGGCCAACTGCGGCGGATGCGGCTATCCCGGCTGCTCGGGATTTGCCGCCGCCTGTGTGAAGGCCAGTGAGAGCGGTTCGCTGAGCGACCTCAACTGTGCACCCGGCGGACAGAAAGTGATGGAACAGGTGGCCGCCATACTCGGTCTGCAGGCTTCGGCCGCAGCACCCAAGGTGGCCGTGGTGCGTTGTCAGGGCACCTGTGACGCCCGTCCCCACGGCGTGGAGTTTGACGGCGCCCACTCGTGCCGCATCCAGAACATGACGGGCATGGGCGAGACGCAGTGTCTCTACGGCTGTTTGGGCGAAGGCGACTGCGAGCACGCCTGTCTCTTCGGCGCCATCAGGGTGAACCCCGTGACGCGCATCGCCGAGGTGGACGAGTCGAAGTGCACCGGCTGCGGCGCCTGCGCCAAGACCTGCCCGCGCGGTATCATCGAGCTGCGCCCCCAGGGCCCCAAAGGCCGCAAGGTCGTCGTGCTCTGTAACAACAAGGACAAGGGCGCGCTGGCCACAAAGGAATGCAAGGTGAGCTGTATCGGTTGCGGCAAGTGCGTGAAGACCTGTGAGAAGTTCGAGGCCATCACGCTGGGCACCAATCTGGCCCACATTGACCCGGACAAGTGCAAGATGTGTCTGAAGTGCGTCGAGGCCTGTCCGCGCGGTGCCATCAAGGCCTTCAACTTCCCCCCGCGCAAGCCCAGGACGGAAGGACCCGCAGCACCCGCTGCCCCCAAGCCGGTGGCAGCGCCCCAAGTAGAACCCGTAAAGAAGGAGGCCGAGGCATGAAAACATTCAGAATAGGCGGGGTGCATCCCGCAGAAAACAAGCTGAGCGCCGCGGCGCCCATACGGGAGGCTGCACTGCCCAAGCAGGCCGTCTTCTCCATGTTCCAGCACATCGGTGCGCCCGCCGTGCCCGTGGTGAAGAAGGGCGACAAAGTGAAGGTGGGCACCCTGCTGGGTGAGGCCGGAGGCTTCGTCAGCGCTCCCGTGTACAGCAGCGTGAGCGGCACCGTGAGCAAGGTGGACGTGGCGCTCGATGCCAGCGACACACGCCGCATGGCCGTATATGTTGACGTGGAAGGCGACGAATGGGAGGAGAGCATCGACCGCTCGACCGACCTGGTGAAACTCTCGGACCGTCCCGACCTGGACGCCAAGACCATCGTGGAAAAAGTGAAGCAGGCCGGCATCGTCGGCATGGGCGGCGCCACATTCCCCACACATGTAAAGTTGTCGCCCCCTCCCGGGCAGAAGGCCGAATGCGTGATAATCAATGCAGTGGAGTGTGAGCCGTATCTCACGGCGGATCATCGTCTGATGATGGAGAAGGCCGACGAAATCCTTGTGGGCATCCAGTTGCTGATGAAAGCCGTCGGCGTGGAAAAGGGCTATGTGGGCATTGAGATGAACAAGCCCGACGCCATCACCCTGATGCAGAAAAAGGCGGAAAAATACCCCAACATAGAGATTGTACCCCTGAAGGTGAAATACCCTCAGGGAGGCGAAAAGCAACTCATTGACGCCGTGATCGGACGTCAGGTGCCCGCACCCCCTGCCATCCCCATCAATGTGGGCGCCGTGGTGCAGAACGTGGGTACGGCCTTCGCCGTGTATGAGGCCGTGATGAAGAACAAACCCCTCATCGCCCGCGTCATCACCGTGACGGGCAAGAGCGTGAAGCAGCCGTCCAACCTCTGGGCGCGACTGGGAACGCCGTTCCGGCAGCTCATCGACGAATGCGGCGGACTGCCCGAAGACACGGGCAAGGTGATCGGCGGCGGCCCGATGATGGGCAAGGCGCTCATCTCGCTGGACATTCCCATGACGAAAGGCTCCTCGGGACTGCTCATCATGAACGGGCAGGAGGCCAGAAGAGGCGAGACGCGTCCCTGCATACGCTGTGCCAAGTGTGTGTCGGCCTGTCCGATGGGGCTGGAGCCCTTCCTCCTGTCAGCCCTCAGTTCCCAGCACATGTGGGACGGCGCCGAGAAGAACAACATCACCTCGTGCATCGAGTGCGGCTCGTGTGCCTTCACCTGTCCCAGCCATCGTCCGCTGCTCGACATGATACGCCTGGGCAAGACCACCGTGATGGGCATCATCAAAACCAGAGCGGCTGAGAACGCTGCCAAAAAGTAAACAGATAACAAGGAACTATGAATAAATTGATTGTTTCTCTCTCGCCCCATGTTCACAGCGGAGACTCCGTGGAGAAGAATATGTATGGCGTCGTGATAGCACTGGTGCCTGCGCTCCTGTGCTCGCTCTGGTTCTTCGGCATGGGTGCCGCCGTGGTGCTCCTCACGAGCGTGTGTGCCTGCGTCTTTTTTGAATGGGCTATAGGGCGTTTCATTTTGGGGCGCAAAGAACTTACTGTGACCGACGGCAGCGCCGTCCTGACGGGTCTGCTCTTGGGCTTCAACCTGCCCTCCAACTTGCCTGTGTGGATTATTATCATCGGCGCCCTCGTGGCCATAGGTGTAGGCAAGATGACTTTTGGCGGACTGGGGCAGAACCCCTTCAATCCGGCATTGGTAGGCCGTGTGTTCCTGCTCATCAGTTTCCCAGTGGCCATGACCTCATGGCCCGAGAGCGGCAGTATGGGCTATAGCGACGCCGTGACAGGTGCCACACCCCTGTTCATCATGAGCCAGGCTATCAGCAACCAGGATGCTTCGCTCCTGGCCGAATTGCCCTCTGCCCTCGACATGCTCATCGGCCGCACGGGCGGTTCACTGGGTGAGGTAAGCGCATTGGCCTTGATGTTGGGCTGTTGTTATATGATTTGGAAGAAGATTATCACGTGGCACATCCCCGTGAGTATACTCTGCACCGTGTTTGTCCTGGCCGGACTGCTCCATTTAGTGAGTCCGGTCTATGCCGATCCTGTGTCGGTGGTGCTCTCCGGTGGTCTGATGCTGGGTGCCTGCTTCATGGCGACGGATTATGTCACTTCGCCGATGACGCCCGGGGGGCAAATCATCTACGGCGTGGCCATCGGCTTTCTGACGGTGGTGATACGTGCTTGGGGCGCCTATCCCGAAGGTATGTCGTTCGCCATCCTTATCATGAACGCCTTCGTGCCTCTGATTAACACTTATTGCAAACCTAAACTGTTTGGGGAGGTCAAGAAATGAAAAAGTTAGAATCTACGTGGTACAACATGACCGTCGTGCTCACGCTCATCAGCGTGGCGGCCGGTGCGGCGTTGGCCTATGTCAACGACCTCACCGCGGGTCCCATCCGGATAATTAAAGAACAGCAACTTCAGGACGGTATCAAAGCCGTGCTCTCGGCCGATGATCTGACAGTGAAGGATACGGAAGAAGTTGACGGCGTAATCGTGTACCGTACCGACAAAGGTACGGCTGTACAGGCTACGGATCCCAACGGCTTCGGCGGGAAACTGACCGTGCTGGTAGGCTTTGACAGCAAAGGCACCATCCAGGGGTATCGAGTGCTTGAGAGTGCAGAGACCCCGGGTCTGGGTGCCAAAGCCGGCGATTGGTTCCAAAAGGGACAGAAGGGTGACATCATCGGCATGTCGCCCGCGAAGAACAATATGACCGTCAGCAAGGACGGCGGTGAAGTGGATGCCATCACAGCTTCCACCATCACATCGAGAGCCTTCCTGCGCTGCGTGAATGCTGCCTACGCCGCCCTCGCTGCGGAGGACGCTCAGAGCGGCGCCACACGACAGGCCGAGGACAATACTTATGAGGAGGAATAAGCTATGAATCAGATTAAAGTGTTTTGGAACGGACTCGTTAAGGAGAACCCCACTTTTGTGTTGCTTTTGGGCATGTGTCCCACGCTGGGCACCACCTCGAGCGCCCTCAACGGCATGTCGATGGGGCTGGCTACCATGGCGGTGCTCATCTTCTCCAACCTCATCATTTCGCTTATCAAGAACTTTATCCCCGATATGGTACGCATCCCGTCCTACATCGTGGTGATAGCTTCTCTGGTGACCATCCTTCAGATGGTGATTAAGGCTTATGCTCCGGAAATTGACCAGTCGCTCGGACTGTTTATTCCGCTCATCGTGGTGAATTGCATCATCTTGGGACGCGCGGAGGCCTTCGCCGCCAAGAACGACCCGCTCTCGTCTGTCACCGACGGTGTGGGCATGGGCCTCGGTTTTACGATGGCGCTGACGCTGTTGGGCGGCGTGCGCGAGTTGCTCGGCACGGGCCGCATCTTCTCCCTCGCTGTTTTCCCCGAGGACTATGGTGCTTTGGTCTTTGTGCTGGCTCCCGGTGCTTTCATTGCTTTGGGCTATCTCATCGCCATCGTCAATCGTCTTAAGAACTAATACGGAAGTTTATCCAAAAGAAGAATAACAGTTATGGCATACATTCTTATAGTCATCACGGCGATATTCGTCAATAATATTGTACTGTCGCAGTTCCTGGGCATCTGTCCGTTCCTCGGCGTGTCGAAGAAAGTGGAGAGCGCTCTGGGCATGGGGGCCGCCGTGGCCTTTGTGCTGACTATCGCCACCGTTGTGACATATCTAATCCAGAAATTCGTGCTGGAGCCCAACGCGTTGGAATATCTCCAGACCATCGCTTTCATCCTGGTGATTGCGGCCTTGGTGCAGATGGTTGAAATCGTGCTTAAGAAGGTGAATCCCGGCCTGTATCAGGCGCTGGGCGTGTTCCTGCCCCTCATCACCACCAACTGTTGCATCCTGGGTGTTGCCATCCTCGTGGCCGGCGGCACCTACAACGCGCAGGGTCTGGAGCCCGACCTCCTGACGGGCATCATCTTCGCCTTTTCCACCGCCGTCGGCTTCGCTCTGGCTTTGACCATCTTTGCCGGCATGCGCGAGCAACTCTCCATGATGAACATCCCCATGGGTATGCAGGGTATGCCCATCGCGCTGGTCACAGCCGGACTGTTGGCAATGGCTTTCATGGGATTCAGCGGTGTAGACAACGGACTCTCCAAAGCATTTGGGCTTTAGAGAGTCCGTTGACAGACGTCCTTGTTAAAAAAGGAGTTATTGTTAGAAATCGTGACCTAAAGCGGTCTCCTTGTTGCCTGTCTGGCGCTTGAGGCCGCTTTTTTCTATGGCTTCAGTACGCTCGTCCTGAGTCCATGTGTTCCACACGACGGTGCACTCGGGATAAGGCTTGCCGGTGACCAGCTCTTTGTTCTTGACCGACTGGGAGGAGTACCATTTCTGATGTTCCACATTCCTGGTCTTGCAGGGATGGGGGCAGGTGTTACACCTGTGATCGTTGATGCATGCCATAATGCTTGTGTTTTTATTGGTTGAGTGAAATAAAGTCCGAATCTTCTTCCGGTGCGCGGAAAATCATAGTGGTGGCGCCGATGGTGATGATGTCGCCGTCGGAGAGCGGCATACGATCCTGATCGCGCAGGATGTCGTTCATGTAGAAAGTGCCCGTGTTGGAGGGGGCGTCGCGCAGGAGCCAGCGGAGTTGTCCGTTCTTTTTGCGCTCTACGCGGATGATGCAGTGCTTGGTGTCGATGCTGGGATCGGTCGTTTCCAAAGGCTGGTTAATCTCTGTGCCGTGCACCCAGCGGCCGAAAACGTTGTCGCCCTCAACGAGGGGTTTGAATTGACGATAGTGGAACACATTCTCCACCACGACAACGGCACCGAATTTCCCGACCGGCTCATCGACCTCCTCTCCGCTGTTCCTAAAGCGGCCAGGATAGGTATGGCGGGGGCGTCTCATTTGATTTTATCTGTCCAAATGTCGTAGAAATCGTAGTCCAGATCACGCAACTCGCGCGCTCTGAGGATGGCGTCGTCTTCCGTGGAGAATCCGGGGAGGATGACACGCACCATGCCGTTTCTTTCGGGAACGGCAATGACTCCGTGGACGCCCATCTTCTCCACACGCTTGATGAAAGCGCCGGCCAAAGACTCCGTTGTGGAAGAAGCCATGACGATGCACCAGGTGCCGCTCTTGGGTTGAGCCGTTGCAGCCGCGGGCTCTTCGGCCTTCTTGGCTTTTGGTGCGACTGCAGGCGCTACGGCTTTTTGCTCCGTCTGTTTGGCGGGAGCGGAAGCCTGGGGCTTCTCTGTCTTTGTCGTGACGGGCTCAACCTCTTGGATGACAGGCGATTTGACCACCTCGTTCTGTGCTGGCGCCAAAGTCTCCATGTTGCCCTTGAGGTCAATTTCCAGTATGTGCTTGTAGAGTTGGTGGAATCCGGCCTCTATGCGCGTTGGAACATCGTATTGCTTGGCAAAGTGCAAGCCGGGCACGATGAGGATGAAAGCAACCAGAATCGCAGCCGCTGCACGCAGAGTGCGGCGTATGCCCTTTCTGGAGAGTCGTATGGTGATATACTCGCTGTCCATGTTGTCAATGAATTTCGGCTCCACTTTGATGGCGGCGGGCAATTTGTACATCTCCACAACGTCCAAAGCAAAGAACTCGGGCGCTGCCACACCGGCTTCGCAGGGGGCGAACATCAGACGTCCTTTCTCGTCCTGCGAGAACTGGCCGATGTTGCCGAGTTCGGCCTCGCCCTGTGTCAGTAGCGATTCGCGTAAATCGGCAATGTAGTTGCTCAGGAGGGCCTGGGCCATATCTTCGGAGAGATGGTGCAGATGCCTCAGCAACGCCTTGAGACCGTTGTCCTCCGCCTGCTCGTCGGGCTCGAAGAGCACGTTTTTGCTGGGCGGCAGGAAGGTGTGGTCTTCGCTGCTGTAATGCGCAGGCAACTGCCTGACTGTCAACGTGCCCAAGGTGGGGATGCTGACGCAGTCCTGCTGCATGAGGAGGTATTCAATATGTCCTGAGAGATCTTTCACACTGCAAAGTTAATTATTTTTTCTCGAACGTGGACCTTTTCCGCCTCTTTTTTTTGAATTTTGATGATTTTTTCTTCCTCTCGACGATTTTTTCGGCGCGGATGTGTATGCAGGAGTCTCTCCGAGTACTCCTGGGAGAGAGATTTTCTCCACCTCGCGGCCGAGAAAGTGCTCGATTTGTTTAAACTTGGGGATGTCTTTGTCGCTGACTAGAGTGATGGCCTCTCCGCCGGCTCCGGCACGGGCCGTGCGGCCGATGCGGTGCACATAGTCCTCGGCGTCGTGTGGCACGTCGAAGTTAATCACCAGCGAGATGTCGTCAATGTCGATGCCTCGGGAGACGATGTCCGTGGCCACCAGAATGTCGGTCTGCCCGGAGCGGAAAGCATACATCACCTCGTCGCGTTCCTGCTGTGTCAGGTCGGAGTGCATGGCCCGACAGTTGAAGCCTGCCTTGTGGAGCGACACGTTCAAATCCTTCACCTTCAGTTTGCTGCCGGCAAAGATGATGACGCGCTGGGGTTTGTTCTCCTTGAAGTGTTCCACTACGAAGCGGATCTTCTGCGCCTCGTAGCAGATGCAGGCCTTCTGTCGGATTTTCTCGGCGGGTTTGGAGACAGCCAGCTTCACCTCCACGGGGTCGTGAAGAATAGTACGGGCCAGTTGCCGAATCTTCTCCGGCATGGTTGCTGAGAACATAATTGTCTGTCTCTCTTTAGGTAAGTATCCTACTATTTGAAGTATATCTTCAAGAAAACCCATGTCAAGCATGCGGTCGGCCTCGTCTAATATAAAAAAGGTCACGCGCGAGAGATCGATGTTGCCCAGCGAGAGATGTGAGATGAGTCGGCCGGGGGTGGCAATCACCACATCGGCACCTTGCTGCATACCTCTTTTCTCCTGTTCGTAGCGTATGCCGTCGTTGCCGCCGTACACGGCTACGGACGAGACTTCGGGCAGGTAATAGGCGAATCCCTGCATGGCCTGGTCAATCTGTTGGGCAAGTTCGCGTGTGGGCGACATGATGACGCAGTTGATGGCGTCCTTGGGATAGTCTTCATAGGAGAGTTCCGAGAGTACCGGAAGCAGATAGGCTGCTGTCTTGCCGGTGCCCGTTTGTGCCACGCCGATGATGTCGCGGCCTTCGAGTATGGGGGGGATTGCGTGTTCCTGAATGGGCGTACACTCGGTGAAGTTCATGTCGTCGAGTGCGTCCAAAACGGGATCGCTGAGATTCAGATCGTAAAAATCCATGTATTATTTCTTGTATTGTCTGTAGAGGTAATATACTGCAGCGAGGCCGACGAGCAGCATGAGCGCTTTTAGATATACGCTGTATTCCGCCACCGTCTCGTCGAGCTGTTCGTAGGGCACCACGGAGGCCAACGCGTAGCCGATGACGCCGAGGATACAGTTCCAGGCACCGGCGCCGATGGCCGTATAGAGCAGAAAGCGGTCGAAACGCATGCGTGCCAGTCCGGCGGGAATGCTGATGAGCTGACGCACGGCAGGTACCAGACGGCCCACGATGGTGCCGATGGCACCGTGCTCATCGAAATAGTGTTCGGCCAGTTTCACCTTTTCTTCGTCGATGAGACAGAGATGTCCCAGTTTGGAGTTGGCAAAGCGGTAGATGAGGGGACGGCCGAGGTAGAGCGCCAGCACATAGTTGACGATTGCGCCGATGAGCGCACCGATTGTGGCGCACAGGATGATGAGCCAAAGGTTCATCTCTCCTGTGGCGGCTGCCATGTAGGCGGCCGGTGGGATGACCACTTCCGAGGGGAAGGGTATGAAGCTGGACTCGATGGCCATCAGCAGGGTGATGACCCAATAGTTGAGGTGTCCGAGACACCAGGCGATGAAGGGTATGGATTCCACAGGGTCTTCGTTTTACTTGTCAAAATAGGCTTGGGGCAACGGCCGGCAGTTGTAGTGTGAGGCCATGATTTCACCGTAGGCTCCGGCCGAACGCAGGGCGACCAAATCTCCGCGTTTTGTCTCGGGCATACCGTAGTTCTTCACGAAGACGTCGCTCGACTCGCACACGGGTCCGACGATATCATAGACAAGAATATTGTTATTGCATTCATTACTGATATTCTGCACCTTGTGGTAGGCGTCATAAAGTGCCGGTCGAATCAAATCCGTCATGCCAGCGTCGAGGATGCAGAAGCGTTTGATGGCGTTCTCCTTCACGTAGAGCACGCGGGCGATGAGCGAGCCCATCTGGCCGACGACGGCACGTCCGCACTCGAAGTGCAGCTGCTGGCCCGGGCGCAATTTGAGGTTGCGGCGATAGGTGTCGATATAGGTTTTGAAGTCGGGCACCGGGTGTTCGTCGGGTTCCTTGTAGTCGATGCCGAGTCCGCCGCCCACGTTGATGTTTTCTATGCCTGTGATGCCGGCGGCCTCCAGGCGGTCCTGAAGTTCGTTGATGCGCAGCGAGAGTGCCTTGAAATCGTCCATTTCCATAATTTGGCTGCCGATGTGGAAGTGCAGGCCGATGAATTTCACGTGCGCCAGTTCGCCGCAGCGGCGTATGACGCCCTCCATGTCCTGCATGTCGATGCCGAACTTGTTTTCCGAGAGACCCGTCTGTATGTTGGCGTGTGTGTGCGCGCCTACATTAGGATTGATGCGCAGGCACACGGAAGCCGTGCGACCAAGCTCCGATGCCAGTTGGTTGATGACTTCCAACTCGGGGATGCTCTCCACGTTGAAGCAGAAGATACCGTTCTCCAGTCCGAGGCGTATTTCCCAGTCGCTCTTGCCCACGCCGGCATAGACGATGCGTTCGGGCGCGAAACCGGCTTCGAGTGCAGCACTGATTTCGCCGCCGCTCACACAGTCGGCACCCAGTCCGGCTTCAGCGATTTGGCGCAGTATTACGGGATTGGCGTTGGCCTTCACGGCGTAGTGCATGTGCATGTGGTCGTCGAGCTCGCGGCGGATGACGTCGAGCGTCTCTGCGAGCAGCGCGGTGTCGTAGTAGTAGAAGGGCGTTTGTAGGCCCTTGAAGCGTTCTGTCGGGAACATATTTTCTCTTTAGAATAATACTTTGGACAGCGCCTGCAGCGTGGCTTTCTTGTCGTCTTTGTGGATGAGGAACGAGATGTTGTGGTTGGAGCCGCCGTAGGAAATCATTCTCACGGGGATGTCGCGCAGTGCCTCGCAGGCGAGGGTCTCGAAGCCCTTGTTCTCCTGCCTGAGGTCGCCCACGACGCAGATGATGGTCATGTCGCGATCCACCTGTACGGTGCCGTATTTCTTCAGCTCGCCGACGATTTCGTCCAGATGCGTCAGATTGTCCACCGTGACGCTCACGCCCACCTCCGAGGTGCAAATCATGTCGATGGAGGTCTTGTGCTGCTCGAAGATTTCGAACACCTTTCTCAGGAAGCCGTAAGCCAGCAGCATGCGGCTTGAAGTAATCTGGATGCACACGTTGCCATCTCTGGCAGCTACGGCCTTGATCTTGCCGGGGACGAAGTCGTTGTTGATTATTGTGCCGGGAGCTGCGGGGTCCATCGTGTTGAGCAGCCGCACGGGCACGCCGGCGAATTTGGCAGGCTGGATGCAGGTGGGGTGCAGAATCTTGGCGCCGAAGTAGGCCAGTTCGGCGGCTTCGTCGAAGTTGAGCTGACGTACGGGCACGGTGCCGTCCACGATGCGGGGATCGTTGTTGTGCATACCGTCGATGTCGGTCCAGATTTGGATTTCTTCTGCCTCGAGGGCAGCGCCCAGCAGACAGGCGGTGTAGTCGCTGCCGCCGCGCAAGAGGTTGTCAATATCGCCGTAAGCGTTGCGGCAGATGAAGCCCTGTGTGATGTATATCTGATAGCCCTTGTTCTCTTCCATCATCCGGCGGCTGTGCTCACGGATGAAAGCGGTGTCGGGCTCTGCGTTTTTGTCGGTGCGCACCATCTCGAGTGCGGGCAACAGGATGGCTTTGACGCCGCTCTCGAGCAGGTAGTTGGTCACCATGTTGGTGGACATCAGCTCGCCCTGTGCCAGCACGATTTTCTCCTCGAAACTGGTGAAATGCACTTTGGCCATGGCGCGCAGACCGTCGAACACGCTCTTGAGGAACGTGCGCGTCTCCGTCTTGTATTTATCGCTCTGGTAGAGCTCTTCCACATGGGCCATGTATTTCTGCTCCAGTTGGGCAATCACGTGCACGGCGCCCTCGATGTTGTTCTTGTAGAGGTAGTCGCTGATCTCCACCAGTGAGTTGGTGGTGCCGCTCATGGCTGAGAGCACGACGAGTTTTTCTTTGCCGTCGGCCGTTACAAGACGGCTGACGTCTTTCATGCGTTGCGGAGTGCCTACACTGGTACCCCCGAATTTCAGAACTTGCATATCTTTTTTCTTCTTTTTTAAATCTGTGATGTTTCTTCTTTCACTTCCTCCTGGCCCGTCTCCTCTCCGCTGCTGATTTTGGTGAGGTGTCCGCCTTTACATTCCCAGGTGGTGCCGGGGAAGTCCGCTGGCCACTGTGTGTTGTGTGTGGCCAGCACGATTGTGCAGCGGTTGCGGCGGCGTATCTCGTCGAGCAGCGCCATCACGCGTTCGCCGTTCTCCTGGTCGAGATGTCCCGTGGGCTCGTCGGCCAGGATGAGTTGCGGACTGTTGAGTATGGCCCTGCAGATGCAGATGCACTGTTGCTGTCCGCCCGAGAGTTCATGGGGATAGCGATTGGCGCAGTCGCTCAGCTCCACCCATTCGAGCAGTTCTTTGATGCGCTCGTTGCGCTGTGCTTTGTCCTTCCAGTCGGTGGCACGCAGCACGAAGTCCAGGTTGTGGTGTATGGTGCGGTCGGGCAGCAGCCTGAGGTCCTGATGCACGATGCCGATGCGGCGGCGCAGTGCGGGCAGCTTGCTGGTCTTGATGCGCAGCATGTCTTCGCCCAACACGCGGGCGTGTCCGTCCTCGATAGCCAGTGCACCGTAGAGGGTCTTGATGAACGAAGTCTTTCCGCTGCCCACGGGGCCGAGCAGATAGACCATTTCCCCCTCCTCGGCAGAGAAGTCTATGTCCTCGAGCACTCTGAGGTCGTCCTGCAGGATACTCACGTTGTGGTAGTCAATCGTCTTCATCCGATCAGTGTTTCTTCCATCCGGGGTTGTGACGCTCAATGAGCTCGGAGGCCAACTGCTCGATGCGGAGTCCTTTGCTGGTGAGCAGCACGATGAGGTGGTAGAGCATGTCGCTGCCTTCGTAGATGAGCCGGTCGTCAGTGCCGTTGGTGGCTTCGATGACCAGTTCGAGAGCTTCTTCGCCCACCTTCTGTGCCATGCGGTTGAGGCCGTCTTTGAAGAGGCTGGTGGTGTACGAGCCTTCCGGCATTTCCTCGTGGCGCTTCTCGATGAAGTCCTGCAGTTCGCTCAGGAAGAGCAGGGGATTTTGTTCTGTCATTGTCGTATATGTGTTATGTCGTGTTTATTTCTCGTTCTTCTCGTTCCAGCAGGTGTCGGCGCCGGTGTGACACACGGGCCCTGCGGGGTGCACCTTGATGAGCAGCGTGTCCTGGTCGCAGTCGAGCAGGATATCCACCACGTTGAGGAAGTTGCCCGAGGTCTCGCCTTTGGTCCAGTAGCATTGGCGCGTGCGGCTCCAGAAGCACACCTTGCCCGTTTCGAGCGTGCGGCGGTAGGATTCTTCGTTCATGAAGCCCAACATCAGCACCACGCGGGTGTCGGCGTCCTGTATGATGGCGGGCACCAGTCCGCCGAGTTTCTCAAAATCTATCTTTCTGTTATCCATTTTATCCATTGAACATTGACCGTTGAACATTGTTATCTCACACAGATGCCTTCGCTCCGCAGATACGTCTTGAGTTCCTGCACGCCGATCTCGCCAAAGTGGAACACGGAGGCGGCCAGTGCGGCGTCGGCATGTCCTTCCTTGAACACGTCGCGGAAGTGCTCCATCGAGCCCGCTCCGCCCGAGGCAATGATGGGAATGGAGAGGTTCTCCGACAGCATGGCGAGCGCCTCGTTGGCAAATCCGGCTTTCACGCCGTCGTGGTTCATCGAGGTGAAGAGTATCTCTCCCGCGCCGCGCTCCTGAGCCTCGCGGGCCCATTCCATCAGTCCCTTGCCGAAGGGGATGCGGCCGCCGTTGATGTAGGTCTCCCACCGGCCGTCGGTCTCTTTGGCATCTATGGCGCACACAATCACCTGGCTGCCGAAGCGCGAGGCTATTTCGTCGATGAGCTGGGGGCGCCGGAGTGCGGCGCTGTTGACGCTCACCTTGTCGGCGCCGGCCGAGAGCATGCGGTCCACGTCGTCCACGGAGCCGATGCCGCCGCCCACGGTGAAGGGGATGGAGAGTGTCTCCGCCACGCGTGTCACCATGTCGGTGAAGGTCTTGCGGCCCTCGTGCGATGCCGTGATGTCGAGAAAGACCAACTCGTCGGCGCCGGCTTCGGAGTAGGCGTGCCCCAGTTCCACAGGGTCTCCGGCCTGTCTGAGGTTCACGAAATTGGTGCCCTTGACGGTCTGTCCGTCTTTCACGTCGAGGCAGGGTATGATGCGTTTGGCTAACATGCTGGGTATTCTTTGATGAGTGATGCGAGGTCGATGCGGCCTTCGTAGATGGCTTTGCCGAACACGACGGCCGGGATGCCGGCTTCGTCCAGTGCGCGGATGTCTTCCGCAGAACTCACGCCGCCCGAGGCTATCAGACTGCAGTCGGGCCACTGCGCCATGATGCTCTTGTAGAGCGCCACATTGGGGCCCTGCAGCATGCCGTCTTTGGAGATGTCGGTGCAGAGCACGTGGCGGAGTCCTTGTTTGCGGTAGCTTTCGAGGAAGGGCATCAGTTCCACGGCGCTGTCTTCCTTCCATCCGTTGATGCTGATTTTGCCGTCGCGGGCGTCGGCGCCGAGCACGATGCGCTCCGCGCCGTATTTTTCAATCCACAGGCTTACGCGATCGGGGTCGGTCACGGCGATGCTGCCTGCCGTGGCCATTGCGGCGCCGGCGTCGAACACCTTTTCCAGGTCGTCCTCCGTCTTGATGCCGCCGCCGAAGTCCACCGTAAGAGAGGTCCTGCGGCAGATTTCGCGCAGCACGCGCTCGTTGACCACGTGGCGGCTCTTGGCGCCGTCGAGATCCACCAGATGCAGACGCCGGACGCCCATGTCCTCCATGCGCAGCGCCATTTCGACGGGATCACCGTATTCCTTCTTCGTGTCGTAGTCGCCCTGCGAGAGACGCACGCAGCGTCCTTCAATCAGGTCTATGGCGGGGATGAGCTGTATCATAGTTCGAGGAAGTTTTTCAGTATTTGCCCGCCCACGCGGCCGCTCTTCTCGGGGTGAAACTGTGTGGCCCAGAAGTTGTCTTTGTGCAGCGCGGCCGAGAAGGGCTGTATGAAGTCCGTCACGGCGGCCGTCTCGGGGCAGAGGGGCACGTAGTAGCTGTGGACGAAATAGACGTAGTCCTCCTCCCTGAGGCCCTTGAAGAGTCCGCCGTCGTCGAGGCGATGTCCGTCGGCGTCGGTGAAGGAGAGACTGTTCCAACCCATGTGGGGCACTTTGTCCTCATGCCTTTGGGGGTGAAACAGGCGCACGTCGGTGTCAAACAGGCCCAAACAGTCCGTGTCGCCCTCTTCGGAGTGGCGGCACATGAGCTGCTGCCCGATGCAGATGCCCAGCATGGGGGCTTTCAGGTCGCGGATGACGCGGTCGAGGCCTCTCTCGCGCAGATAACTCATGGCGTGGGAGGCTTCTCCCTGTCCGGGGAAGAGCACGCGGTCGGCCTTGAGCAGCGTCTCGGCGTCGTCGGTCAGGGTGGGGCAGACGCCCAGTCTCTTCAGCGCGCCGAGCACGGAGAAGATGTTCCCTGCGTTATATTTTACTACAGCTACATTCATAGTCGGGCGCAAAGATACGAAATTTTTTCGACTTTCGTCCCTTTGCGCCCGACTTAGTTTTCCTTCTTTTGCTATTTCCGCCTGATTTCTACCAGATACGTATGCGCTGTGAGGGTTCGATATAGAGCTGGCCGCCCGTTATGCCGAAGGCGTCGTAGAAGGCATCGACCTGATACACGTTGCCGTTGGTGCGCACGAAGTTGGGGGAGTGCACGTCGGAGACGTATTTGCTCATATACTCGTTGTCGCCCTTTCCATCCATCCGAAGGCGAAGGCGCGGAAATATTCGCGGGCCGTGTAGAGGCGCTCGGCCGCCTGTCCTCCGCTCTTGGCCATGAGGGCGTCGTAGGCGTTGTTCAGGCCGCCCAGGTCGGCGATGTTCTCACGGACGGTTCTGTCGCCGTTCACAGCGATGTCGCCGCCGTAAACGAAGGTGCTGAAGTGGTTTTTCATGGCGACGGCCTTGTTGTAGAACACCTCTTTGTCGCGTGCGCTGAAGATGCTGCCCTGTTGGCCTATGGCGTCGAAGTTGCAGCCGCCTGTGTCAAAGCCGTGGGTTATCTCATGACCGATGGTGGTGGCGCCCATCACGGCGTAGTTGTAGGCGTCGCTCTTGGCCGGGTCGTAGATGGGGGGAACCATGTTGCTGGCGTAGATATACACATAGTTGTTGATGGGGTCGTAGATGGCGTTGTCGATGTATGTGGGGCGCGTGGCCATCCTCGACGTGAGCACGTGGTCGGCGTCCGTCTTGCCTTTGAGGGCGGGCACCATCACCGTGGAGCGCTGCTTGTAGAGGTCCGAGACGAGCTCGAAGGCGGTCATGCCTTCCTTGTCCGACACCTTCACCATGGCGTTGGCGTCCCAGCTGGAGGGCCATCCGATGAATATCCACATCTTCTGCAGCTTGTCCTTGGCTTTGGCCTTGCTCTCGCTGCTGAGCCAGGGGCTGTTCTCCAGACGTGCGGCGAAGGCGCTACGCACTCTCTCTCCCAGTTCCGTCACGCGTGCCTTGTTTTCGGCCGGCACCTGTGTCTCCGCGTAGTGGCGGCTCATAATCAGGCTCAGGGGGCTGTTCGACGATCCGGCGAGCTTTTGTATCATGTCCGAGGCGCTTTCGGCCAGAATATACTTCAGGTCGCGATTAATCACGGCGTACTTCATCAGGCCTTTCGCCTCCGACAGCGTCAGCTTTTCCAACTTCTCGTTGAACTCCTTGTATCCCGTGTAGATGGCCATGCCTTCTCCGCTGGTGGCACCGAGTGCGGCCATGATTTTCCCCAGGGGGCTGTTGTCGGGGACGTTGGCGGCGCGTGTCATTCCCGTGTTGCCGCCCAGCACCACGTATTCCGGTTCGTCGCCGGTGCAGCATCTCCCTTTGGAAGTCCATTTGGGCATGACGGCCTCTTGGATGAATAACCTGAAACTCTGTGCCGTCTGGTAGGCCATCGCACAATCCACCGGGTTTTGCAACACCAGTCCGAGCGTCCTCTCGTCCGTGGTGCCGAAGTCCGCATTGCCAATGAGGGCGGGATACACTTTGCGCATCACGGGCTGCACGTAGAAGTCCATCGGCGCGGCGTAGCCTTCCTTCATCAGTTGGGCCATCTTCTGCCAGGCCTGATCTTGGGTGGTCACATTGGTTTCGATGTCATTCAGTTTTGCGACGATGGATTCCAGGATCTTTTTTTTCTCGTCCTCTTTATTGAAGACTTTGAAGAAGCGGTCGAAGGCGGCGATGGTGCCTTGCTGGCATGCCTTTTTGACGTAGGCCTCCGTCAGGTCCGACTGATCCTGCAGCGTGCCCTTGCTCTTTCCGGGCGCTGTCGTCGTGCGGTCTTGCCATGCGCCTGTGGCGTAGCGGTAGAAGTCGTCGCCGGCGTAGGTCTGCCAGTCGATCAGGTTGCTGAATTCCGACCGTTCCACGATGTTCTGCATCACTCCGCGCTTGGGTATGCCGTTGGTGTTGGAGCCGAGGTCATCTTTGTCGCTGCAGGCGGCGAAGATGCTCATTGCCGCAATGGCGACGCTCAGGTTTTTCAAGAGTTTTTTCATTGTCTTATTGTGGCTTGTGTTTTGTTTATGCATTATCAATGCAAAATTATATAATTTTTCTTATATTAGGATTATTTCGCCCCGACAAATTTTCACATTTTTTTGCTTTTGCTTGTTTTATGCGTATATCCCGCGTTTTTTTATTTAACGGTGAGGCAGACGTTTACCGTAGTATCGCATTGACGGTGATGTTTTGACCATTGACGCATTATGGGACACGTGTCGTGAGCCGCAGCATCAGGCACGATGTAAAGTAGAGTGGAAGCCGTTTCCGGAATGAGTTGGTATAAGCCGTTTTGTCCAAATTTCGGATTTTGAAACCCGTAGAAATGCGTTGAATCCGTAGCGCCTAAGCACTTGATAATCAATATCGGCTTATTAGCTTAACCATCATTCAGATACCCCTCAGATACCCCTCAAAGGCCCCTCAGAGGCTCCTCAGAGGCTCCGAAAGCGGGTTTGGATGTAAAGTTTTACGTATGCTCTGGCTATTCGAACACGAATCTCACTAATCAGAACAAATCTCCGTTTTCCCACGGGGCCGTAAGTTTTCTCCCGTGGGAGCGCAAATTTTCTCTATCTGGGGCGTAAAAATTCTATAGTTTCGTCTGTAACGGAAAAATACCCGAAGATTTTGCCGGATGAAGAAAAAACATCACGCCCTCGCCGATGCCGAAGCCTGCGCCTGGATTGCGCGGGAGATTTTGTGAAATCTTAAAGGTCGCCGAGGCGGAAGGGGTTGTAGCTCTTGAGGTCGCGGTCGAAGACATCGGTGCCCTCAAAGCGCTTGACGAAAGCCACCACGCGGCAGGTGAGGGGCAACATGACGATTTCGTAGGCCGTCTTCAGAACCACCTGCATCACCATCAGTTTGAGCAGTTCCACCGGCGGCATCATGCCCCAAAAGGCAAAGGGGAAGAAGATGCAGCTGTCGGCCGACTCGCCCCAAAGCGTGCTGACCACAGCGCGGACGGAGAAATGACGACCCTCGCTGGAGAGCTTCATGCGCGACATGACATAGGCATTGAGAAAACTGCCCACAAGGAATGCGGCCAGAGATGCTGTGGCCACGCGCGGCGCGAGCGTGAACATAAAATTGAAGTGTTCCTCATTCTGCACCCAATAGTCGGCGGCAGGCAGCGCCACCGCAATCATGCCGAAGGCGGCGCACAGGAAATTCATCGCAAAGCCCATCCAGATGATGAGGCGCGCCTTGCGGTAGCCCCAAACCTCGGCGATGCAGTCGTTGAGGATGTAGGTGATGGGGAAGATGATGATGGCCGACGAGATGGACAACGAATCGGTGATGCGAAGAAGTTTTACGCTGAGGAGGTTGCTGATGATGAGACAGGAGCAGAAAAGTATCCCCATCAGCATGTAGGATACGCTCACAGAACGGTTTTTTAGCATAAATCTTGTTTTTAAAGAGGTTTTCAAGGACTCTGTGGGCGCAAAGTTACGGAATTTTTATTATCTTTGTCGCGATTTTACGTAAAAAAATCATAGAAAAGC
>CADAVI010000023.1 GCA_902791295.1 uncultured Bacteroidales bacterium
AGACCGCACGCTGGCCACCGACATCATCATCCCCCGCAGCAACCTCAAGAAGGGCAAGAACGGCGACAAGGCGGTGGTGAAAATCGTGGAGTGGCCCGAGGACGCCAAGAACCCCATCGGCAAGGTGGTGGACATCCTGGGCGCCACGGGCGAGAACAACGCCGAGATGCACGCCATACTGGCCGAATACGGGTTGCCCTACACCTACCCCAAGGCGGTGGAGGCCGCCGCAGACAAGATACCCGCCGAAATCCCTCAGGAGGAAATCGACCGACGGGAGGATATGCGCGAGGTGCTCACCTTCACCATCGACCCGCGCGACGCCAAGGACTTCGACGACGCACTCTCCATCCGCCGGCTCGACGAAAAGCTGTGGGAAGTGGGCGTGCACATCGCCGACGTGAGCGCCTACGTGGCCGAAGGGAGCATCATCGACCGCGAGGCGCAGAAGCGCGCCACGAGCGTCTATCTGGTGGACCGCACCGTGCCGATGCTGCCCGAAAGGCTCTGCAACCTCACCTACAGCGTCATCTTCAAAATCAACGGGAAGGGCGAGGTGAAGGACTGGCATCTGGCCCACACCGTGACACGCAGCAACCGCCGCTACTGCTACGAAGAGGTGCAGGAAATCCTCGAGGGCAAGGACGGCGACTACGCCGAGGAACTGCGCCAGCTGGACCGCTTCGCCAAAGTGCTCCGCGCCAAGCGCTTCGAGGCCGGCAGCGTCGATTTCGACCGCACGGAGGTGCGCTTCGAGATTGACCCCGACGGCAAACCCGTCTCCGTCTATTTCAAGAAGAGCCAGGACGCCAACAAGCTCATCGAGGAATTCATGCTGCTGGCCAACCGCACCGTGGCCGAGAGCATCGGCAAGGCGCCAGCCGCACGGGGGAAGAAGCAAAACCAGTCGCAGAAGACCTTCGTCTATCGCATCCACGAGACGCCCGACCCAGACAAACTGATGAACCTGTCGAATTTCGTGATGAAGTTCGGCTACAAGTTCAAGGCCGGCCACGACACCAAGAGCCTCAGCAGCGGCATCAACCGCCTCATGGCCGACATCCGGGGCAAGAAGGAGCAGAACGTCATCGAACTGCTCACGCTGCGCTCCATGATGAAGGCCCGCTACTCCACGCACAACATCGGACACTACGGCCTGGCCTTCCCCTTCTACACCCACTTCACCTCGCCCATCCGGCGCTACCCCGACCTGATGGTGCACCGCCTGCTCACCAAATACGCCCAGGGCGGACGCAGCGCCAACCGCGACAAATACGAAGAACTCTCGGACCACTGCAGCGACATGGAGCAGCTGGCCGCACAGGCCGAGCGCGCCAGCATCAAATACAAGCAGGTGGAATACATGAAGGAGCGTCTGGGCGAAGTGTTCGAAGGCACCATCTCCGGCGTGACGGAATACGGACTCTACGTGGAGGTGAACGAAAACAAGTGCGAAGGCATGGTGCCGCTGCGCGACCTCTGCGACGACTACTACGAATTTGACGAGAAGAACTACTGCCTGCGCGGACGACGCACCCACCGCCAATACTGCCTGGGCGACCAGGTGAAGATACAGGTGGCACGCGCCGACCTCTACCGCAAGCAACTCGACTATAAACTCATCCGCGACTAAGTGGCACAGACACTCTCCCAGACACAAACACAAACCCAGACGCAGACACAGGAGCAGCGCCTGCAGCTCACACCGCAGCAGCTCCTGACGGCACATCTCACGGCGCTCTCGCTCGACGAACTGAGGGAGCGCGTGGAGGCGGAGTGCATGGAGAACCCCTGGCTGGAAAAGCGCCGCAACCCGCACACGGCGCCCCGCCGCAACGCACTTGCCTACGAGATGGGCGAACGGAGCGAGACGCTTTCCTTCTACGACCGGCTCACGGAGCAGATGGGCGAATACGACCTCAGCGACCACGAGCGCGACATCCTGGAATACCTCATCGGCTCGCTCGACGACAACGGGTTCATCACGAAACCGCTCGGCCAGATTGCCGACGAACTGGAAATCTACCACAGCCTCTCCACCTCGGAAGAGGAGGTCGGGAGGATGCTCGCGGTGCTGCAACAGTTTGACCCGCCCGGCATCGGTGCGAGAAACCTGAAGGAGTGTCTGCTGCTGCAACATCCCAGCCAAAGGCTGCGCACGGTGTTCGAACGACATTGGGACGACTTCACCGGCAAACGCTGGGACCGCATACAGGAAAAGATGGCGCTCACCGACGCCGAAGTGGAGCACCTGCGCCGGGAAGTGCAGCATCTCACGCCCCGTCCGGGCAACAACCTGAGCGACCCCGCGGAGCGCGCCACCGAGACCATCAAGCCCGACTTCATCGTGGAGACTGACGACGACGGCACCATCAGGCTCTCCATCAACCAGGGCGATGTGCCCACCATACGTCTGAGCGCCGATGCGGAAGACGGCGGAGGCACCGAAGAGAGCAATTCCTTCGTGCGCGAATACCGCGAACGGGGACAGATGTTCATCGACGCCCTGACGCAGCGACGCCTCACCATGACGGCTGTGATGAAGGCCATCATACGGCTGCAGAGGCCCTTCTTCCGCGAAGGCGATGAGAACCTGCTGCGCCCCATGCGCCTGGAGGACGTGGCCGAAAAGACCGGGCTGAATCTCAGCACCGTGTCGCGCGTCACCTCGTCGAAATATGTGGAGACGCCCTTCGGCATCTATCCGCTCAAATGGCTCTTCTCCGGCAGCAGCACGCAGGACGGCGAGACGGTGTCCACACGCAAGGTGAAGGCCGTGCTCAAAGCCCTCATCGAACAGGAAGACAAAGCGGCTCCGCTGAGCGACGAAGCGCTCCGCGCAGAACTCAGAAAACAAGGCTACGACATCGCCCGCCGCACCGTGGCCAAATACCGCGAAAACCTCGGATATCCACCCGCACGATACAGGAAATGAAACGACCCCGTTCTCTCAGCCCCCTCACTCTGGCCCGCACCGTCTCTCTGGTCTTCCGGCCGAGTTACTACCCCACCGTGGCCTTCGCGGTGCTGCTCACCGTGACCTATCTCTCGCTGCTGCCCTGGAACTTCAAACTGTGGCTGCTGGCCGTCGTGTATCTCTTCACGGTGCTGATACCCTGGGGAGGTGTGGTGCTCTATCGCAAGGCTCACGGATGGTCGGCCGCCGAACTGCGCCACCGTCACCGCCGCTTCGTGCCCTACCTGCTGCACATCGTCTCCTACCTGTGTTGCCTCTCCATCATCCAAAATGTCCACATGCCTTCGTTTGCGGGCGCACTCATCGTGGCCTCGCTGCTGTTGCAGTGCGGCTGCACCGTCATCAACATCTGGTGGAAAATCAGCATGCACTCAGCGGCTGCCGGGGCGGCTGTCGGGGCACTGGTGGCCTACAGCCTGCTGCTCAACTACAACCCCGTCTGGTGGCTCTGTCTGCTGCTTCTGGTGGCTGGATGCGTGATGTCCTCACGCATGGTGCTGCGTCAGCACAGCCTCGCGCAGGTGCTGGCAGGCTTCGCCTACGGCATCCTCTGCGGCTTCATAGGCATCATTCTGTGCTGACCCAGGTCGACATCCACCGCTCCGCATAGGGGAGGTAGAGGTCGTGGCCGGCGGCATTGAGGTGCGCCTTGTCGCGCGGCGCCTGAAAGTAGCGGCGCCGGAAGTCATCGTCGAGCACGTGCACGGGACATTCGCTGCAGAAATTGTCCAGCAGGGGCACCTTCTTCTTCCGGCATACCTTCACGATGGCCCGATGGATACCCTCAAAGCCGGGACGGTCCACCGCCCACGGCGTCACATAGCCCACGCGGGCCTTCGGACAATGCGCCCTGATGCGGTCAATCAGGACGGCCAGCGAGTCGCGGAACATACGGAGCGAATCCTTCGAACGGCCGCATTTGTCGGCATCGTTGTGACCGGCGATGATGAGCACGATGTCGGCCTCGGGCGAGAGTTCGCGGTAGCGCACCGTCATGGCGGGCCCGAAGCGCTCGCTGGTGCGGTCGAAGGCCACGCAGCCGCCGTTGCGGCCGACATTCTGATAGTCATACCCGTGACGGGCGGCCCACTTGGCGTGCCACGTCTCTTCTTTTTTCGCCCTGTGATTGGCCACATAAGAGTCGCCGAAAACCGCTATCGTGCGCCCCTCCGACAACAGGCAGAAGAACAGGCAAACGGCTGTAAAGAGTGTCTTTTTCATCTTTTTGCAGGCAAAGATAGCAGAAAAATTTTAAATCTCCCACTTTTTTCGTACTTTTGTCACACAAATGACGACAATCACCCTCCCGCTGCTTCGTACGCTCCTCAAAGAGCGCCCCGCCGACGGCCATAAAGGCACTTTCGGTCAGGCGTTGCTCATCGCCGGCCAATGGGGCATGGCGGGAGCGTCGGTGCTCGCTGCCAGAGCCTGTCTGGCCGCCGGCGTCGGCAAGGTGTGCGTCTGTCTGCCCCGCCGGAACAACGACATCCTGCAGATTGCCGTGCCGGAAGCCGTACTGCTGCACGACCCCTCGGAGACGCACTTCACACAGCCGGCAGATTCCGCGCCCTTCAGCGCGATAGCCGCAGGGCCGGCTCTCGGCACCCGTGAAGACACCGCCGAAGCGCTTCGCCGCCAGTGCGTCATCGCCGGCGGAAAGCCGCTGCTGCTCGATGCCGACGCGCTCAACATCCTGGCCCGCCATCCCGAATGGATTGACGATGTGCCCGCAGGCACCGTCATCACGCCGCACGGAGGGGAACTGCAGCGCCTCAAATCCGCCGGCGCCGATCTCTCCCGCTTCATCGTGGTGAAGAAAGGGCACCCCACACTCATCGTGCCGCCCGGAAGCGGTGAATCCGAGGCATTCGTCTGCCCCTGGGGCAACAACGGCATGGCCACCGCCGGCAGCGGCGACGTGCTGACCGGCATCATCGCCGGCCTCATGGCACAGGGCTACACCCCGTGGGACGCCGCCCTCACGGGCGTCTCGCTCCACGCCCTCGCCGGAGATGCCGCCCGCGACGCACTGGGCGAGCACAGCGTGACGGCCTCCGCACTGGTGGATTTCCTTCCGGCTGCATTCAAAACAATACGTAACATCGCATCCACATGAAACGCATACTTGTGACCGGAGCCAGCGGCTTCATCGGCAGTTTTATCGTAGAAGAAGCCCTCCGACAGGGCTACGAGACCTGGGCCGCCATGCGCCGCACCAGCAGCAAGGCCTATCTGCAGGACCCCCGCATCCACTTTGTCGAGCTCAATCTCTCCGAGCCCGAAACATTGAAAAATCAGCTGAAAGACTGCGGCCGCTTCGACTACATCGTCCACGCCGCCGGCGCCACCAAATGTCTGCGCCGGGAAGACTTCTTCCGCACCAACACCGAGGGCACACGCCATCTGGCGGAAGCGCTCATGGAGACGAATTTGGTGCCGGAGCGCTTCGTCTTCATCAGCAGCCTGAGCGTGTTCGGCGCCGTGCGCGAGACACCGCCCTATCAGCCCATCCGCCCCGACGACGAGGCCCGTCCCAACACGGCCTACGGCGAAAGCAAATGGGCAGCAGAGGAGTTTCTGCGCACCCTGCCCGCGGAGCGCTTCCCCTACGTCATCCTTCGCCCTACCGGCGTGTATGGCCCCAGGGAGAAGGACTACTTCGTCATGGTGCAAAGCATACAGGGTCACATGGATTTTGCCGCAGGGCTCAAGCCACAGGACATCACCTTCATCTACGTGGCCGACCTCGTGCAGGCCGTGTTCCGGGCATTAAAGGCTCCGGAAGCTTTGGGGCGTGCCTATTTCCTCTCCGACGGAGCGGTCTATTCCTCCCGCACCTTCTCCGACCTGGTGCAGCACGAGTTGGGCGACCCCTGGGTGCTGCACGTCAAGGCGCCGCTGTGGCTCATGCGCCTCATCTGCAACGCCGGCGACTGGTGGATGCAACGCACCAAGCGCCTCATCGTGCTGAACCGCGACAAATACAACATCCTGACACAACGCAACTGGCAATGCGACATCGGGCCCGCCCGACACGACCTGGGATTCGCCCCAGAGTGGCCGCTGGAGCGCGGCGTGCATGCCACCGTCCAATGGTATAAAGAAGCCGGATGGCTCTAAACCGGGAAATACTGCGCATCGCCCTGCCCAGCATCGTGTCCAACATCACGGTGCCCCTGCTCGGATTGGTGGATGTGGCCATCACGGGACACCTCGGCGCCAAGGTCTATCTGGGGGCTATCGCCGTGGGCGGCATGCTCTTCAACGTCATCTACTGGATGTTCAGTTTCCTGCGCATGGGCACCAGCGGACTCACGGCACAGGCCTACGGCCGGCAGAGCCCGCACGACATCATGGACCAACTGGCACGCGGCACGGTGGTGGCGCTGGGGCTCTCCCTGCTCCTCATCCTGCTGCAGTTTCCCGTGTCGCAGCTGGCGCTGCATCTGATTGACCCTTCAGAAGAGGTGCGGCGCCTGGCCGGCCTCTACTTCCGCATCTGCATCTGGGGCGCTCCGGCCGCCCTGCTGCTTTTTGTCTTCTCCGGCTGGTTTGTGGGAATGCAGAATTCGCGTCTGCCCATGTGGGTGGCCGTCGTGCAGAACACCTCCAACATTGTCCTCTCCCTCGTCCTTGTCTTCGGCTGCAACATGGGGCTCCGCGGCGTGGCTTTGGGCACGGTGGCGGCACAATATGCCGGACTGCTCACGGCCGCAACGCTGTGGTGGTGCCACTTCCGCAACTTCCTGCCCGTGCTCTCCTGGCATTCCGCATTGAACATGCGCGCCATGATGTACTTCTTCAATCTCAATAAAGACCTCTTTCTGCGCACGCTCTGCCTCATCGCCATCCACTTCTATTTCATCGCTGCCGGAGCATCGCTGGGCGACACCGCACTGGCTGTCAACACCATGCTCATGCAGCTCTTCACCCTCTACAGCTACATCATGGACGGATTTGCCTGTGCCGGCGAAGCCATTGTCGGGCGTGCAGTGGGAGCGGGCAACGAGACGCAGCACCGCATGACTGTCGGACGTCTGTTCCTGTGGGGAAGCCTGATGGTCGTGCTCTTTACGACGGCCTACGGCCTCGGAGGCAGGCCGTTTCTCTCGCTGCTCTCCAACAACGCCGATGTCGTGACGGCGGCAGAGGTCTATCAGCCCTGGACCCTGCTCATCCCGCTCTGCAGCGTCGCCACCTTCATCTGGGACGGCATCTTCATCGGCGAGACCGACACACGCGGCATGCTTTTGGCCACATCCGTCGGTATGTTGACATTCTTCGGCCTGTATTGGTGGTGGGGCCCGCTATACGGCAACCACGGCCTGTGGGCAGCTTTTCTCTCTTATCTCCTTGTGCGCGGGCTCACCCAAACGCTCTACAAAGGTCCCTGGATCATGCAGGGGAAGAAAGGCTGAAAAAAGAAAAGTTGACGCTGCCGTAAGCCCGGTGGTCGACAAAAGCCGGATGAGAGGAGAAATCCTGAGTCTTGCCGTGCTCCAACACGAAGAGGCCGCCTTCACGCAACAGACCCCGGGAGAGCACCATATCGGGCAAGGTTTCCAACTCCTCCAACTGATAAGGCGGGTCGGCAAAGATGAAATCAAACTGCTCACGGCACCTGTTTAAAAATTGGAATACGTCCGCGCGTAAGGGAAGAGCCGCCGTGTCGCCCAACTGCTCCAGGAAGCTCTTGATGAAACGATGGTGGAGCGGATCCTTCTCCACACTTATCACACGGGAACAGCCGCGTGAAAGCAGTTCCAGAGTGATGCTGCCGGTGCCGCTGAAGAGGTCCAAGGCCACCGGCCCCTCCGACCAGTCCAGGTAGCCGTTGAGCACATTGAAAAGATTCTCCTTGGCAAAATCCGTCGTGGGCCGCGCCTTGAACGTGCGCGGCACCTCAAAATGGCGGCCCTTATATTTTCCGGTGATGACGCGCATAGGCTACAGATACACCAAAGAAGGCAGAGGCTGCGGCTTCACCGAAGCGATGAACTCACGCACCCGGGCCTGGAATTCGGGCAAAGCGTCATAAAGGTGACACGTGTCGTATTGCGGATCCATCTTCAGCAGGTGCCACACACTCAGAAGGAAGTAAAGGCGATCGGCATCGTTTTCGCAGGCAAACGTGTTGGCATACAGCAAACGACCGCGGGAGGTGGCTACAATGTGAAGGCCGGATCCGACGGTCACGCAATGAAAAGCGACGGCGCCGCGATGGCCTCCTTCATAGTCCGTCGAACGCACGCCCTGGGCACGGGAGGCAACATACTCCATCAGACAGGCGGAAAAATTCTGTATGACAGCCTGAGGGAACACCTCCCTGAGCGCCAGTTCTATGGCAGAGGGCAAATGGTAGATGCATACCACCTCCAGGCCGGGAAGTATCTGCACGGCCAAATCCTCCGCACGCGCCGTGCTGTCGG
Organism: uncultured Bacteroidales bacterium; assembly: GCA_902791295.1. Taxonomy (GTDB): domain Bacteria; phylum Bacteroidota; class Bacteroidia; order Bacteroidales; family Bacteroidaceae; genus Physcousia. The sequence goes on from CADAVI010000023.1 coordinate 8,407, forward strand.
AAAACACCTGACGGTAGATAGCCACGATGTCCTCACGGCGGAAGTCATCAAGAGGAATCTGCGTGGTGGGCGCATAGGACAGAAAGCGTACACGCTCATAGTCGCGCCCCAACAAACGGGGATGCGTGAGCAGACGGGCAAAGTTGTCCGCCTCCGATTCTCCTTCCCTGGCCGGCACGGTGTCTTCGATGACCAGCTGCCCGGAAGCCACACTGTGGACAAGAAAAGAAAATCCACCCGCACAAGTGCGGATGGATAAACTGTAACTCATCAGGGAATTATTCCCAGTTGCCGGCATTGTTGTTCCAACCGTTACCTGCATCACCAATCTTAAGGCCGGGATAGGCGCCCTTGGCTTCTGCAGCTTCAATACTGTTGTAAATCAATCGGGCACCGCGCTTACCCATGCCTTTGAGATAGCTCTCGTAGGGTGCGTTGCACTCCATCACCTGAATGATGGCACCGGACTTGGTCGTGTTGGGAACAGCCACGATCTCGAAGGTGTCGCCGCCGGAGAAGGGGATGTATCTCAAAGAGTCGGCCACGAAACCCGCTTCCTTATAGAGGGAGTCCTGAAGGCTCACCCACACCGTGTCACGACGGAAATCCTGCAGGCCGTTGGCAATGATGGCAGCCTGATCGCCGCTGTTGACAATGTCGGCAGCCTTGCGCTCGGTCAAACCCTTGTCCATCTGCTCGTCAGAAAGGGTGCCCTGCTTCATGATGATGGGCAACTTGCCGCTCTTGATGAAAGCAATCAGCACATCCCAGTCGGCACAATACTCACCGTCAGGATGTTGGTTCTTGAATGCTTCCTCTGCATCACGGATTTGAAGCAGACGCGCCTTGACCACAGCCTCGCGTGCAGCCACCTCGGCATTGAAGTCCTGGTCGTCGGCGATGCTGCGCCAACAAATGAACAAAAGTGCCACAGCACAGATGCCCAAAACTAAGTTAATTACTTTTTTCATGGTTTTATTTCATTTTTTTTCGTATATTCGCGTCACAAATGTACGAAATTTAACGAAAACTACTCTCAAAACGGGTACTTTTTTTGGTAAAAACCGGAATTTTTCCACACTAAAGCATGCATAACGGGAATTTAGCCGCAAAGATATTGGAAAATTTTCCTCATCAGGCCACTTCGGAGCAACTCCAAGTGGTGCACCTGTGGGAAGACTTCCTGCTCAGCCGCGATTCAGACCGGATTTTCGTGCTTAAAGGGTATGCCGGAACGGGCAAAACGAGCCTCATTGCCGCCCTCGTGAAGACATGGACTGTCCTGCAACAAAGAGTGGCACTCCTGGCACCCACGGGACGCGCCGCAAAAGTCATGAGCGACTACTCCGGGCTTCCGGCTTTCACCATTCACAAATTCATCTACAGACGCAAGAGCTTCGGCGACGACGAACACTTCACCGCCATGCCCAATCTGGTGCCCGGCACTCTGTTTCTGGTGGACGAGGCCTCCATGATACAAAACTGCGGCCTCAGCGGAGGACTCTTCGGAGAAGGCCGATTGCTCGACGACCTCATCCGATTCGTCTACACCGGCCGCGACTGTCGCCTCATCCTCATCGGCGACGAAGCACAGTTGCCGCCCGTGGGAGAAGCAGAAAGCCCGGCCCTCAATGCCGACAACATGGAAAGCTACGGGTTTCCGGTAACAGAATTTACTTTGAGGCAAGTGGTGCGCCAGACCGAGGCCTCCGGCATCCTGTGGAACGCCACCATGTTGCGCACCCTGCTCACAGAAGGAGACGTCTCTGATTTTCCCCGGCTGCGACTGCAGGGATTTGCCGACATTGCGGCGGTGAACGGCAACGAACTTCTGGAGGCGATGGAAGATAGCTACTACCGCGTGGGAGAAGACGAAACCATCGTGGTGACACGCAGCAACAAGCGTGCCGCCCTCTTCAATCAGGGCATACGCGCCCGCATCCTGGATTATGCCGAAGAGCTCTGTTCTGGCGATCGCATCATGATTGTAAAAAACAACTACCGCTGGATGCCCGCCCCCACAGCCAAAGAAGACCAGATTTCCTCTTTCCTGGCCAACGGCGATATGGCCGTCGTACGGCGCTACAGTCACGAGCGCGAACTCTACGGGCTGCGTTTTGCCGATGCCGTCATCGAATTGCCCGACTACAACCGCATGGAAATTAACGCCACCATCATGATGGACACGCTTCAGAGCGAGAGCCCCGCCCTGCCGGCCGGTCAGCAAAAGGCCCTTTGGGATGCCGTCTGGAACGACTATGACGACATTCCCGGCAAGAAGGAACGTATGGAAAAAATGAAGCAGGACGTCCATCTGAACGCCCTGCAAATCAAATACGCCTATGCCGTCACCTGTCACAAAGCACAGGGCGGGCAATGGGCCCATGTCTATATCGACCAGGGGTATGTCTCCGAAGACATGCTCTCCGAAGACTACTTCCGCTGGCTCTACACCGCACTGACACGCGCCACGGAGAAAGTGTTCCTCATCAACTGGCCCCGCCATCAGCAGGAGACGACAGAAGAGGATGAGTGAAACGGCGGAACAGCAACTTACGCCGTTGCCATTTCCACCACCTTATCCACCGCAGCCTTCAGACCGTCGGGATTCTTGCCGCCGGCCTGTGCGAAATGGGGCTGGCCGCCACCACCGCCTTGAATAAGACGACCGGCTTCACGCACCATTTGGCCGGCATTCTTGCCTTCCTTGGTGAGATCCTCCGAGAGCGACACCGTGAGCGAAGGCTTCCCGTCTGCCACACCACCGATAACCACGAGCGTCTGCTCAGTGAAAGCGCCGCGCAACTGGAATGCCATATCTTTAGCCGTCTGCGCCTCAATCGGCAGAACTCCGGAAATGACACGCACGCCGCCTATCTCACGCGACCGGGCGATAAGGTTCTCCTTGTATTTCTGCGCGGCCTCAGCCTTGAAGGCATCCACCTGTTTCCTGAGTTCGGCATTATCATTGATGGCCTTCCTGACGGTGGACATCAAATCGGGTGCATTGTTGAACAGCGCACGAAGATCTGTCATGCTGTCCTGCAGACGGTCGAGTAAATCCTCCACGGCCTTGCCCGTGATGGCTTCTATGCGACGCACACCGGCAGCCACGCTGCTCTCCGATACGATGCGCATCATGCCGAGACAGCCGGTGGAAGAGGCGTGGCATCCGCCGCAGAACTCCACACTCGTGCCGAACTGCACCACACGCACCTTGTCGCCGTACTTCTCGCCGAACAGGGCTATGGCACCCAATTTCTTGGCCTCTTCTATCGGGGTGTCGCGATACTCCTGCAAGGGAAGGTTCTCGCGTATCTTTTCATTCACCAGATGCTCCACCTCGCGCAGCTGCTCTGCGCTGACCTTCTCAAAGTGGGAGAAGTCGAAACGCAGCCCCTCTGCACTCACCAGTGAGCCTTTCTGCTCCACATGAGCACCGAGCACCGTGCGCAACGCCTCATCCAAAAGGTGCGTGCAGGTGTGGTTGGCCTCAATGGCGCGGCGACGGTCCACATCGACACAGGCCATAAATTCCGAATCGGGATTCTGGGGTATCTTGTTAAGAATGTGTACGGAGACGCCGTTTTCTTTCTTGGTGTCCAACACCTGAACGGTTTCTTCGCCATTGACCAGCACGCCGGTATCACCAACCTCACCGCCCATCTCACCGTAGAAAGGCGTCTCATCAAGGATGGCCTCATAGACCATACCTTTCTTCTGCTTCACCTCGCGGTATTTGAGGATATGGCAGGAATATTCCGTGAAGTCGTAGCCCACGAAACGGCTTTCGCCCTCACGCAGCACATGCCAGTCGCCCATTTCCACCTGGGCAGCATTGCGGGCACGGGCTTTCTGCTTCTCCATCTCTGCACGGAAGCCGTCCTCATCCACCGTGAGTCCGTTCTCGCGACATATCAGTTGGGTGAGATCCAGAGGGAATCCGTAGGTGTCAAACAGCGTGAAAGCTCTTTCGCCGGAAAGTGTGTTGCTGCCGGCGGATTTGGTCTCCTCAATCTGCTTGTCCAGAAGGCGAATGCCCGTCTCAAGGGTGCGCAGGAAGGAATCCTCCTCCTCTTTCATCACCTTCATGATGAGCTCTTTCTGAGCGGCTATCTCGGGGAAGGCCGCACCCATCTCATCCACCAGACAGGGCACCAGAGAGTACATAAACGCCTGCTTCTGACCGAGGAAGGTGTAGCCATAGCGCACGGCGCGGCGCAGGATGCGTCGGATCACATAGCCGGCTTTGGCGTTGGAAGGCAGCTGACCGTCGGCGATGGAAAAAGCAATAGCGCGCAAGTGGTCCACAATGACACGCATGGCAATGTCCTTTTCTTCATTCTCACCGTAGTGCGTACCGGCCTTTTCGGCCATCACGCGGATGAGCGGCTGGAAGACGTCAGTGTCGTAGTTGCTCGTCTTGCCCTGCATCGTGCGCACCAGACGCTCGAAGCCCATACCCGTGTCAATCACCTTGGCGGGCAGAGACTCCAGAGAGCGGTCGGCCTTGCGGTTGTACTGCATGAAGACCAGATTCCATATTTCAATCACCTGGGGATGGTCCTTGTTTACCATCTGCGCACCGGGCACTTTCCGTTTTTCCTCCTCAGAGCGGCTGTCGATATGTATTTCGGAACAAGGGCCGCAAGGACCCGTGTCGCCCATTTCCCAGAAGTTGTCATGCTTATTGCCGTTGATGATGTGGTCCTTCGGCAAATACTGCTCCCAAATCTTAGCGGCTTCTTCATCACGCTCGAGACCCTCTTCCTTGCTGCCCTCGAAAACAGTGGCATACAAATCTTTGGGGTCGAGTTTGAGCACATCCACCAGATACTCCCAAGCCCAAGAAATGGCTTCCTTCTTGAAATAGTCACCGAAACTCCAGTTGCCCAACATCTCGAACATGGTGTGATGGTAGGTGTCGTGACCCACTTCCTCCAGGTCGTTGTGCTTGCCGCTCACACGCAAGCACTTCTGCGTGTCGGCCTGACGGCGGCTCTTGGGAGTGGCGTTGCCCAGGATGATGTCCTTAAACTGGTTCATGCCGGCATTGGTGAACATCAGCGTGGGGTCATCCTTGATGACCATAGGGGCAGAGGGCACAATGAGGTGTCCTTTGGATTCAAAGAATTTCTTGAAAGACTCTCGTATTTCGTTTGCTGTCATGATAGAATGTTTTTTTCGGGTGCAAAATTACAAAAAAATATCAAAAAGAGAAAAACAGTCCCTCATCTGCTTTTGTCTATCAACTATTTTTTGTACTTTTGCAACGAGTTATCAGACAAAATCATGGCACTGAATCCCAACAAAGACCTCAAATTGTACTACTCCATCGGAGAAGTGGCCCAGGAATTCGGGGTCAACGAGTCGCTTTTGCGTTTCTGGGAATCCGAGTTTCCCAGCATCACCCCGAAGAAGAACGGCAGGGGTGTCAGGATGTACACCAAAGAGAACATTGAGGAAATCCGCCTCATCTACAATTTGGTGAAAGTACGCGGCATGAAGTTGTCCGTCGCCCAAAAGACGCTCGCCACCAAACGCGGCGCCGTGCAAGACACCACACAAGTCTTGGAGCAGTTGCAGCAAGTGCGCCAAGAACTTGTGGAGCTACGTAAACTTCTTAACGGCCTTTAAGCCCATCTTTTCCAACTCGCGCACGACATCGTCGGCATCGTCGGCTTGCACCTCCACTTGGAGCAGCACCGTCTGCGCCTTTTGTTCCGCTTCCTTTTTCTTGCGCCCGATGAGCGGGAGATGACGCAGCCAGTTGCGACGTTTTTTCCCCAATATGATATTACGGTCTTCCTTGTCAAGCACGATACATCCGCTTCCGATGGCCTGATAAAGCTCTTCTCTCAAACGCACGCCGTGCCGCTCGCACAGACGGTCCTCCAAGTAACTGTTGCGCTCGATGTCCAACTCTTCGAACAACGCCGCCAGGCGTTCTTTGCCCACACGCTGCAGTTCGCGGTCGTTGCGTTTGAGCATCGAGGAGATTTTGCTGCGGGCTTTGGCGGTGGTGGCATATTCGAGCCACTCTTTGGACACGCGGTTTTGTTTGCCGGTGAGGACTTCCACCTGGTCGCCGCTTTCGAGATGATAACCCAAACCCTCCAGTTTGTGGTTGACCTTGGCGCCAATGCAATGAGTGCCCAGGAAGGTGTGGATGGAGAAGGCAAAGTCGAGCACTGTGCTGCCTGCCGGCATCGTCTTGAAGTCGCCCTTGGGGGTCACAACAAAGATTTCGCTGGCGTAGAGGTTCAGCTTGATGGTGTTGAGGAAGTCCACCGCATTGGGCTGCGGATCGTCCAGTATCTCCTTGATGGTGGAGAGCCAGCGGTTGAGTTCGTTCTCACTGTCTTCCGCCTCTTTGCCTCCTTCTTTGTATTTCCAATGGGCCGCAAAACCCTGTTCCGCGATTTCGTCCATGCGGCGCGAACGAATCTGCAGCTCTATCCAGCGGCCGCGCTTCGACATGAGCGTTGTCTGCAGGGCCTGATAGCCGTTGGCTTTAGGGTGTGAGAGCCAGTCGCGCAAGCGCTCCGGATGCGGCCGGTAGATGGACGATGCGATGGCGTAGATGCGCCAGCACTCTTCCACCTCGTCTTCCTGTCGGGGTGTGTCGAAGACGATGCGTACGGCCAAGAGATCGTACACCTCCTCGAAGGGCACCTTCTTGTTTTGCATCTTGCACCAGATGCTGTAGGGCGACTTGATGCGCGCCTTGATGTCGTAGTGAAGTCCGGCTGCATCCAGTTTTTCGCGAATGGGCGCCGTGAATTCATCGAAAATGCCGATGAGATCCTGCTTCTGCTCCCCCAGTCGGGTCTGTATCTGGGTGTAGGCCGCAGGCTGCTCGTAGCGGAAGGCCAAGTCCTCCAGTTCCTCCTTGATTTTGTTCAGCCCGAGACGGTTGGCCAAGGGTGCATAGATGTAGAGCGTCTCACCCGCAATCTTATACTGCTTCGCCGGCAGCTGACTGCCCAAAGTGCGCATGCCCTGCAGACGGTCGGCGATTTTCACCAGAATCACGCGGATGTCGTTGCTCATCGTCAGGAGCAGTTTCTTGAAGTTCTCCGCCTGCACCGAAGCCTGATCGCCGAAGATGCCTCCGGAGATTTTCGTCACGCCGTCCACAATCTCGGCAATTTTCGGCCCGAAGATGTTGCCGATGTCCTCCATTGTGTATTCCGTGTCTTCCACCACATCGTGGAGCAGTGCGGCACAGATGCTGGTACTGCCCAATCCGAGCTCCTCCGAGACGATTTGTGCCACCGCCAACGGATGCATGATGTAGGGCTCGCCGGAGATGCGTCGCACCCCCTCATGGGCCTGACGGGCAAACTTGTAGGCACGGTCTATCAGATCCACCTTTTTTCGGTGGGGCGATGCCAAATAAGTCTTGACGAGGTGCTGATAGGCTACACTGATACGTTCCTCTTCCGTCATCTCTTTCGTGTTTAGCGTGTTATCGGATTCGTCAACGGCGTCTGCCTCTGCCTCTGCGGCGACGCACCGGCGTACGGCGCTTTTTCACCGTTGTCTGCGTCTTGGGGGCAACGACTGTCGTACGCTGCGTCAGGAACTTGTCGGCCTGAAAAGCATACACGTCGCTTTCGTTGCGAATAAAGTTGAGCGCTTTATCCTCCGGCAGACGCAGAGCATAGCCCTCAGGCACAATACCGGCGCGGTATTGCGGATTGAGTTTCCTGAGCATCGCGAGCGGCACCTCGCACACAGCCTCCACCTGCTCCAGCGCCACACGATGCTTCACCCGCACCGTATCTGTCTCGCGAGGCAGCGTGCCGTCGGAGGGCGTGATGCCGTGCTCGCAATAGTACGTCATGATATAGTTGGCCGCTATGAACTCCGGCACAACGGCGCGCGCCTCCTCCGGCAAATAGCCGCAGATTCTCCAAAAGTCGCGCTGATTACCGGCCCGTGCCACCGCCTTCGTCACCGCAGTCTCTCCCCCCTTATAGGCAGCCAGAGTCAACGACCAGTCACCCAGCGACATATAGAGTGTCCTGAGACGCTCCACCGCCATTTCCGTAGAGCGTACAGGATCAAGACGCTCGTCTACCAGGCTGTTCACTTCCAGGCCGTTAACCTGAGCATCGCGCACGCTGATTTGCCACAGGCCGGCGGCATCGCCCGTCTTCTTCCCGACATCCAGACGACTCAACACAACGGGCAGATAGCGCAACTCCAAAGGCAAGTTGTTGGCTTCAAGCGCCTCCTCGAAATAAGCCATGTAGCTGTTCATCAGACCGAGCATCACGCCCACCCTGCTCTTGAGAGGCTCTTTGGTATATTGGTCAATACATTCCTGCACCGCCTCGCTGTAGGGCATCTCAATGATGTTGGGCAAACGCTCCAATCGCGCCATTACCGCATCGGGTTGTGCGCTGAGTGTCAGAGCGGCGTGCATCATTATCAACAACAAGTATTTCTTCATTCTCATGGTATTGCTTTTCATCGGTTCAAAATTCCAACTGGCACCCGATACCGTGACTGCTGCTCCAACGGTTGCCTTCCAACAGCTGACTGTTGATGGTCGCCGGTACGACGCGCAGGGTGAGATCCTTGCTGATGTCGAAGGTGGAGAGCTCGGCGTCAATATAAGCGTCCACCACACTGATGGCGTAGATGGCCAGCATCACAAAGATGGAGAGGTCGCGATAACGTCGGTAGGTGTTTTTTCTGTTCTTGAAGATTTCTTTGAAGCGCTCCTCCTTGCCCGTGATATCGTAGCCGATGGGCAACATTTTTTCGTAGCTCTTCGTATTGGGATTGGAGTCCATGATGTCAAGATAGGCCTGATTGTAGTCAGCCAGCATCTGGGCGTTCCACGTGAGGGCGTAGATGCAGCCGAGAAAACCGCCGTAGATAATGGGCAGTTTCCAGTATTTGCGGTTGTAAATCTGCCCCAATCCGGGAACCACCAGCCCCAACCACATGGCACGAATGGGATCGGGCTTCCAAAAGGCCTTCCTGTCGTAGAGCTCCCGCTCGTCAATCTCCACCCGGGCCAGGCTGTCCGGCATCGGACTGCGCGAGAGGCTGTCGCTCACGGCTTTCACCTCTGCTGTGTCCACCGCCAAAGCGTGATCGGGCGATATCTCCGCCTCCACCACATCCGTGGCCCCTCCGTCGGCCTTGAGGAGCACCTCCAGAGAGTCTGCCGGCGCTTCTCCGCCGGTCGTCTGGGCTTCGGCCTGCACCAGCCCCAGGAGCAAAAGGATGGTCAGCGCGTGTCTCAATCCTTGATGCGGTCGAGTGTTTCGATGATGCGCTCCATCTCGCCGTCGTTGGCAAAAGGAATCACGATTTTCCCGCGCCCGGTCTCGCTGCACGTCAGCTCCACCTTGACGCCGAAGTAGTGCGAGAGGCTGTCTTTCAGCATCTCATACTCCTCGCGGTGTTTCTGCGACTGACGGGCCTGCAGGCGTCCCTGCGCCGTCTTGATGCTGCCGCCCTGCGCCAACTCTTTGGCCAGCTCCTCCACGCGGCGCACGCTCATGCCGCCTTCCTTGCGGATGGCCTCAAAGAGCTTCAGTTGCATCTTGGCGTCGCCCACACCGAGGATGGCGCGCGCATGGCCCATATCGATTTCACCGTTTTTGAGTGCCATCTGTATGGCGGCGGGCAACTTCAACAGTCTGAGATAGTTGGCCACCGAAGCACGGTTCTTGCCCACGCGGGCGGAGAGGCGTTCCTGTGTCATCGAGTAGCGCTCCATAAGGTTTTGATAGGCCAGGGCGATTTCGAGGGCGTTCAGGTCTTCGCGTTGGATATTCTCGATGAGGGCCATCTCCATCATCTGCTCGTCGTTGACGGTGCGGATATAGGCAGGCACGGTGGTGAGGCCGGCAATCTGCGAAGCCCTCCAGCGGCGCTCGCCGGCAATGAGGATGTAACTGCCGTCGCCCATATCGCGCACGGTGATGGGCTGCACGATGCCGATTTCGGCGATGCTCGCCGCCAGTTCGGCCAGAGCCGTTTCGTCGAACTCATGACGGGGCTGATCGGGGTTGGGCTTGATGAGGTCCACGGGCACTTCGCTGATGCTGCCGCTGCCGGCGGTCATCACGGGCTCAGTGCTGATGAGCACGTCCAGACCTCGTCCCAAGGTGTTGTATTTCTTTTTGATGGCCATACTTTAAGATGCTTTCCTGATGATTTCTTCCGCCAATTCCAGATGATTTTTGGCGCCCATGGAGTCGGCGTCATACTGAATGGCGGGCAGCCCGTGACTGGGCGACTCGGCCAGACGCACGTTGCGCTGGATGATGGTGTCGAAGACCAGGTCGCTGAAGTGCTTCTTCACTTCGGCATATATTTGGTTGGACAGACGCAGGCGTCCGTCGTACATCGTCAGCAGGAAGCCCTCGATCATGAGCGAGGGGTTGAGGCGGTTCTTCACCAGGCGGATGGTGTTGAGCAGCTTGCTGATGCCCTCCAGCGCAAAATACTCGCACTGCACGGGGATGATGACGCTGTCGGCCGCCGTGAGAGCGTTCACCGTGATGACGCCCAGCGAGGGGCTGCAGTCGATGATGATGAAGTCGTAGTCGCCCCGGATTTCGGCGAACATCTTGGCCATCACCCGCTCGCGCTGCTGCATGTTGAGCAGCTCAATCTCAGCACCCACCAGATTGATGTGGCTGGGCAAGATGTCGAGGTTTTCAAAGTCGGTGGTGTAAACAGCCTCACGGATGTCGGCTTTGCCCACAAGCACCTCGTAGATGCTGCAATCCAACTGTGAGGAGTCCACGCCCAATCCGCTGGAGGCGTTGGCCTGCGGATCGGCGTCCACCAGCAGCACTTTCTTCTCAAGCGCTGCCAGAGAGGCGGCCAAATTCATCGACGTTGTAGTTTTGCCCACACCGCCCTTCTGATTGGCCACTGCTATAATCTTTCCCATAGGAATGTTGTTTTTCGTTGAGGATACACGATATTATGCACCCCGTTTATGCGGCAAAGATACAAAATATTTGCCTAATGCGTCTGCTCCGAAGGCAAATATTTCGTTTTTTAAGGATTTTTTGCTACTTTTGCAGGGAAAACAAGCACCTTCGGCCCATGAAATATTATCTCATTGCCGGTGAAGCCAGCGGCGACCTTCACGCCAGCCGCCTCATGCAGGCGCTCTCGGAGCGCGACCCCGAAGCCGAGTTCCGCTACTACGGCGGCGACGCCATGCAGCGCGTCGGCGGTACCCTTGTGCGCCACTACAAGACGCTCGCCTACATGGGCCTGGTGCAGGTTGTGCGCCATCTGCCCACGATTCTCAGCGGCATGCGCCAGTGTCGCAGCGACATCGCCTCGTGGCGGCCCGACTGTCTCATCCTGGTGGACTATCCCGGCTTCAACCTCAAGACAGCCCAATGGGTCAAGCAGCACACCTCCATTCCCGTGCACTACTATATCGCACCCAAGATATGGGCCTGGAAGGAAGGGCGCATACGCCTCATCAAAGCCTTTGTGGACCGGCTCTACTGCATCCTGCCCTTCGAGGTGGATTTCTATCGCCGCCACCACTATCCGGTGGACTATGTGGGCAACCCCAGTCTCGACGAAGTGGACGATTTCATCGCCAAAAACCCGGCCCCGAAGAGCAAGCCCACGCTGCTCCTGCTGCCCGGCAGCCGACGCGCGGAGATTGCGGACAACCTGCCCCGCATGCTCGACGCTGTCGCCAAAGTGAGCGGCTACGACGTCGTCGTCTCGCGTGCGCCCCATCTGCCCGAGTCGCTCTTCGCGGAAGCCGTCCGTCACGGAGCCCGGGTGTCCACTGAGTCCAGTTTCCGCCTGCTTCAGGGCGCCACTGCCGCACTCGTCACCAGCGGCACGGCCACACTGGAAACGGCACTCTTCGGCGTGCCTCAGGTCGTCTGCTATTACATTCGCGGCGGATGGGCGCTGCGGCTGGTGCGCCGCCTGTTTCTCAAGGTGCCGTTCGTCTCGCTGGTCAATCTGGTGGCCGGTCGCGAGGTAGTGACGGAACTCGTCGGCCCCGACATGACGCCGGAGAAGGCTCTGGCGGCCCTGCAGCGCATCCTGCCCGGAGGCCCCGGTCGCGAAACGATGCTGGAGGGCTATCGCGACGTGCGCCGCCGTTTGGGCTCCGCCGGAGCACCGCATCATGCCGCCGCACTCATTCTCCAGTCCCTCAAGTGAGAACACACCGGAGGCACTCTCAGCGCTTCCGCTTCTGATACACCTTGGGGCTCATGTTCAGATAGAGCCTAAAGTTGCGGTAGAAAGACGTACCGCTGTTGAATCCAGACATCTCCGCCACCTCTATCAGCGGCATTCCGGGATTTTTGTCAATCAGAGCCTGCGCGTAGGCGAGGCGTTTGCGGTTGACGTATTCGGAAAAGGACATCTTCATCTCCCCGTTGATGGCCTGGTAGATGTAGTTGCGGTTGGTGGACAACCTGTTCGAAAGATCCACAATCTTCAGATTGGGCTGCAGGTAGAGCCGCTCTTCGCTCATGAGCCTCTCGATGTCCCGGCACAGTTGCGAGATGCCCGTTGCCGCATCGGCAGCCGGCTCGGAAACGGGGGAGGCATTTTTTTGCTCATCCTGCTCTATGTGCCAGATATTGAACTGCGTGTGGCTTCCCACGTAGCCGATAACGAAGAGCAGCATGGAGAAGACTGCGGAGGGAATGCTCAGCAGCCACTCGGAATCCGCAAAACGGTAGCGTCCCACAATGTTGCAGACGAAAGACACGGCCGATGTGACGACAAAGGCCAGCAGGATGTGGCGGAGCGAGACGAGCGACTTGTTCTCGATGTCGGCATAGCTGTTGTTGAGCAAATGCTCATAGCGGGAAAGGCTGCGGTTGCCCTTCACAAGCACCACGGCGACCAGCACGGCAAACAGCACCTTGCACGCATCGTGGACATACATCTGGCACGTGGCCGCAAGTCCCGTCTCCGGATGCCGGCCATGATAGAGATATTGCTCGATGAAAAGGCGCGTTTCGCCGTCTGTCATCCCGGCGTAGAGCAGCGCCACCGTCACGCCGGCAGCAAGGGCCGGCAACAACAGGGCGAAGCGCAGGCGACGCCCGTCTTCGCGCTGCGTGAGCGCGCAGATGTAGAGATAGTAGAGGGGGTAGACGGCCAGATTGGCGGCCACGTAGAGCGAATCGGTCGCCACCATCAGATGCGTGAGGCGGTTGAAATAGACACAGTGGCCCAGATAGAGCACGCTTGTCACCGCCAGGAACAGCAACAGATAATATCGCGGGCGCAGCCATCCCCGAACCGCCGTCGCCGGCTCTGTGTGCAGGCGCGACAGCACGATGTCGCACATCAGCGTGACGGTCCAAAACAGACAGACCGTCATCGGGAGCGAAGTAAGCAGTGAATGTATCATCGGCTCAAAAGTAGTGCAAATGCCGCTGACGGCAGCTTAATTATAGTCCGTGATGCCTTTGGCGCGCAGAGTGGCGATAGCGCTCTCGTTGCCCTGTTTGGCGCTGAGTTTGTACCACTTAACGGCCTCTTCCACGGACTGCTCCACTCCGGTGCCGGTCTCATAGCAGTAGCCGAGATTGTTCTGCGCGGTGGCGTTGCCCTGCTCTGCGGAGAGGCGATACCAGTTGACGGCTTCGCCGGCAGACTGCTCCACGCCGATGCCCTCGTCGTAGCAATAGCCCAGGTTGCATTGTGCATCGGCATTACCCTGTTCTGCCGAGAGGCGATACCATTTCACGGCCTCTGTGACCGACGCCTCCACGCCGCGACCTTCCTCGAAGCAGGCGCCCAAGGCACACTGTGCGGCGGCATTGCCCCCGTCGGCGGCCTGACGATACCATTTCACGGCTTCCGCGCTGTTTCTGGCCACGCCGAAACCTTCATCGTAGCAGGTGCCCATCGTGTACTGCGCCCGGGCGTCGCCCTGTTCCGCAGCTTCGCGATACCACTTCACAGCGGCCACCTTGTCCTTGGTCACGTATTTGCCCAAAGAATACAACTTGCCCAAGTAAAGCATTGCATCCTTGTCGCCCTTTTCGGCGCGCGACTTGAATTCCAGGAAACTCTGCTTGTAGTAGTCCATCGCCTTGGTGAGACTGGCTTCGAGGCCGCGGCCCTCATCGTGACAGATGCCCATATAGTATTGAGCGTAGGGGTTGCCCCGTTCCGCCCAATAGCGGTACCACTTGATGGCTTCCGTGTAGTCCTGTATCACGCCGTCGCCGTTGTAGTACATCTGCGCGATTTGCAATCCGGCCTCCTCGTCGCCGGCCAGCGCCTTCTCCACCAGCGCCTTGTCGGCGGGAGAGTTGTTGTCGGGAATGACAATGTCAACAGACTTGCCGCCGCAGGCAGCAAGCATGATGCCAAAGACGGAAACTGCGATGATTTTGAACTTTTTCATGACTGATTTCTTTAATGAGATGGGACAAAGATATGTCTTTTTCACTAGTGTTCCAGGACACTAAAGCTGGAATATCAAGAATCACCACTGTCCATCATGGGACAGTGGTGACAATACATATGAGGAACAGGTTAGAATCTTATACCAATTTTTGCAAAGTGGGTCGTGTAGCTAGCATAAGCAGCTGTGGTGAAATCCAAGCTGTAGCCAATGTAGAAGTTCTTAAACATGTGAATACCGACACCCCACGAAAGGCCGAAGCCGTGATATGTCTGGGTCGAGGTTTCGTACACTCCGGAACTAGAACTTCCGACATAGGAAGCCTCCGAGGTAGGAAGCATACTCACCATAACCATAATCGCTTAAGATGTCAGCATAATCGGAAGGATCATAGTCATATACGTCATCATATCCATAACTATAGGAACCAGCCGGGAAAATGTTGCAGTCATAACCAACGGCGAGATCGGTGTATGCACGCATTCTGCCACCCCACCAGCTGGGAGAGTAACCGCGAGCACCAATTTTGGCACTGATTCTGTGGTTGTTGACATGCCAGTCATCGCTGGTGTAACCGATGCTGAAGAAGTCAACAGCTACATATTTGTTGAATTCCTTCTCCAAAACAAAGTTTCCACCAAAACCGGAACCGAGCTTGGTTTCAATCATAAAATGCACCCTGGGATCATAACCGCTGTTGCTGACACTGGAAGACTTCTTCTTGGCAGGAGCCGCAGTGGTTGTGGCTCTTGTGGTTGTGGTCGTCTTCTTGGCGGGAGCTGCCGTGACGGACTTCTTGGCAGGAGCAGAAGTGGTTACAGACTTCGACTTGGCAGTCGTCTTGGACTGGGCGCCTGCATTCAGGGCAAGAGCCGCTGCACACACGATAAGCATTAACTTCATACTTTTCATGATCGTTGGTTTTAAGTTAAACAATAGGTTGTGTGTTTCGTTAATTTTTGCACAAAAGTATTAAAAATTCTTTACTGCGACCGTGCGTTTTCACACAAAAAACGTCCATATTCACTATTCGGCGTTCATTTTGGCTATTTTTTTTTCGTGCCGATTTGACCCGAAACGCCAAACAATGCGATGGAATCGGAAGAAACGGCGGCGCCCCCCCGTTGGCGCAACAGCTACGCGACGATATTGTGAGCATTCGCGTTTTTTTTCAGAAAAAAAACTATATTATCTTCTCCGCTAAGGCCGTGCAGAAGCCGTCCAAACACCCGTCATCTGTCGGGGTTTTCCGATACATCACCGATACATCACCGATACGTTACCGACAGATGACTGACAGATGACTGACAGATGAGAAGAAGAACGGGCAAAAAGAGGGCGCTGAGATTTCAGCGCCCTGTCTTATCCCCAAAAACGGAAAATTTACACGAAATGTCGCACTCCGAAGCCGGCCTTACGCCAGGAGCGCGCGACACATTTCCTCAATGGCGGGGATGTCGCCCTCCTTCATGCGGGAGCGAATCGTCACCATCGGATCCACTATGGTGATGTCCTTCATCTGCTCCAGGAGGCCGCGCATCGTCTTGCCGGCGGAAGGTGCCCACGAGCCGTTCTCCAAGAGCGCCACACGGCGTTTTTGGAAGCCCTTGATGAGCAGATGGTGGAGGAAGTCGTACATGGGTGGGAAGACGTTGGCATCATAGCTGGCGGCGCAGCACACGAGACGCGGATAGCGGAACGCATCCTCGATGACTTCGGCCATATCGTCGCGCGAAAGGTCGCTGACAACCACTTTGGGCGCACCCTGTGAGCGGAGCACTTCGGCCACCTTCTCGGCGGCGGCCTTCGTGCCGCCGTGGATGCTGGCAAAGGCCACCAGAACGCCCTCGTTCTCAGCCTCGTAGCGCGACCAGATGTCGTAGAGGCGCAGGGCTTCGGCCAAATCCTGCCCGCGGAGCACGGGGCCGTGAAGCGGACAGATGGTGTCAATCTGCAGCGCAGCGGCCTTCTTGAGCACGTTCTGCACCTGTGCGCCGTATTTGCCGCAGATGTTGAAGTAGTAGCGGCGCGCCTCGCAGGCCCAGTCGGCCAGAGTGCCATCGGCATTGTATTCCTCCTTGGCGATGGCGCCGAACTTGCCGAAACCGTCGGCGGCGAAGAGCACATGCTCCGCGCTCTCGTAGCTCATCATCACCTCGGGCCAGTGCACCATCGGCGCGGCGACGAAATGCAGCGTGTGGTTGCCAAGTTCCAGAACGTCACCCTCCTTCACCAGCTGCAAGCGGCCCTCGAAGCTCGCGCCGTCGAAGAAGTTGGGCAGCATCTTGGCGGCAGCAGCGGAGCACACCAGCGTCATCCCGGGCCAGAGCGCCATTGCCTCCGCGATGAGGGCGGCGTGGTCGGGCTCCATGTGGTGACAGACGAGATAGTCGGGCGTGCGGCCGGAGAGGGTGTCGGCCAACTGCTGTTTCCACTGCGCTGCCACACGGGCGTCGGCCGTATCCATCACGGCAATCTTGTCGTCGAGGATGACGTAGCTGTTGTAACTCATGCCCTCGGGCACCACATACTGGCTCTCAAAGAGGTCGATGCTCAGGTCGTCGGCACCGATATAGCGGATTTTGCTCGAAATTTCCATTTGCTGACTTGTTTTTCTTTATGATTTCACGCACAAAGGTATGAAAAAAACGGGAGATAGCCCCAACTTTTCGCTTTCAACTTCCAATTTTCCGCTTTTTACCTGTAAAATAGCGGTACGCGTGCGGACAAAGGCAACTTTTTTCGTATCTTTGCCTGAGAAAGTAGCCAAAAACCGCTGTGACTGTCGCGTCAATCAAGGCCAAACTGCCCGAAGGCATGAGATTCGTGAGCGCCGGAACGCCCTCGCACGTTGCCTATGTGGGCATCGCCGTGAAGGCCGGCACACGCAACGAACTCGACAGCGAGAGCGGTATGGCGCACTATCTGGAGCACCTCTCCTTCAAAGGCACGGAGCGGCGCAACGCCGCCGCCATCATACGCCGCATGGAGAGCGTCGGCGGCGAACTCAACGCCTTCACCGGGAAGGAGGAAACGGTGTTCTACTGCGCCTGCGAAGCACAATACGTGGGGCGCGCCGCAGAACTGCTGCTCGACATCGTCTTCCACAGCACCTACCCCGAGGAGGAGATGCGCCACGAGGTGGAGGTGGTGCTCGACGAGATAGAGAGCTACAACGACTCCCCCGCCGAACTCATCTACGACGACTTCGAAGCCCTCATCTTCGAGGGACAGCCCCTCGGACGCAGCATCCTGGGCAAAGCCGAAGCGCTGAGACAATACCGCAGCGACGACGTGAAGCGCTTCGCCCGACGTATGTACAAACCCGAAAACTGCCTGATGTTCGTCTATGGCGCGTGAAGTCATCATAGAGAAGCACACCCACCAGGCCCACGTGATGATGGGTCATGCAGCCTACGGCGGCAGAGACCGCAGGCATCTGGCCCTCGTGCTGCTCAACAACATCCTGGGCGGACCGGCGATGTCGAGCCGCCTCAACATGGCGCTCAGAGAAAAGGCCGGACTCGTCTACACCGTGCAGAGCAGCCTGACCACCTACACCGACACCGGCGTGTGGAGCATCTACTTCGGCTGCGACCAGAAGGACGTGAAGCGCTGCCGCCGACTGGTGACGAAGGAACTGGAGCGGCTCGTCGCAGCGCCGCTGTCGGAGCGCGCCCTCAATGCCGCCAAAAGGCAACTGAAGGGGCAGGTGATGCTCTCCTACGAAAACCGCGAGGAAGTGGCGCTCGGCATGGGCAAACGTATGCTGCACTACGGGCACTACCGCACCCCCGAAGAACTCATTCGCGCCATCGACCGGCTCACGGCCCAAGAGCTCTACGACGTGGCCCGCGAGGTGATGATGCCCGAAAATCTCACCACACTCATCTACCGATAACCCTGAATCAGCCACCAACACCAGACACACTATGAAATACCAGCTCGTCCTCCACGATGACCTCTCCGAAATCGACCGCCTGGCCAAATTCATGGAGACTCTTACCGAAGCGGAAAGCCTGGATCCGGCAACAGGATTCAACCTGCATCTGGCCCTCGAAGAAGCCTGCTCCAACATCATACGCTACGCCTATCCCGGAGAGACGGGCAAGGAGTTCCGCCTCGACGTCGCCTCCGACGAGCATCAGATACAATTCACCCTCACCGATGAGGGCATTCCCTTCAACCCGCTTGAGAGCGCACCCAAAGTGGATGTCACGCTGTCGGCCGAAGACCGCGAAATCGGCGGCCTCGGCATCTTCCTGATAAAGCAGTGCATGAGCACCGTCCGCTACGAGCGCCGCGGGGAGCACAACATACTCACTATGACCTATTCCCGTATTTAAATGACTCTTTCCGATCTATCCATAGAACAGTCGGCTCGCATCATCTCCGTGGGCGGCAACGGCGCCTTGCGTCAGCATCTGCTCGACATGGGCGTCATCCCCGGCGTGCGCGTCACGCTCGTCAAGCACGCCCCCATGGGCGACCCCATCGAGGTGCGCATCCACGGCTACGAACTGACCATGCGCAAGGCAGACGCCGCCAACATCACCATCGACACCGACCTACAGCGCTCCGCGCCCGAAGAAGACCCCGACGAGCAGGCCTACGTCGCCGCTCTGCAGGAAATCCCCCACCCCGGTTTGGGCGAAGGCGGACGCTACCACGAAGAACAAAGCGCCCGACTGCCGTCGAAGCCGCAAGCAGCAGCACCCGGCACCCCCGTGCGTCTGGCCCTTGTGGGCAACCAAAACTGCGGCAAGACCACCCTCTTCAACACCCTCACGGGCAGCAACCAGCACGTGGGCAACTTCCCAGGCGTCACCGTCGAGCGCAAGGACGGCACCGTGAAGGGCCACCCCGAAGTGACCATCACCGATCTGCCCGGCATCTACTCCCTCTCGCCCTACACGAGCGAGGAGCGCGTTTCGCGCAGCTTCGTGCTGGAGCAGAAGCCCGACGCCATCATCAACATCATCGACACCACCTGCATCGAGCGCAGCCTCTACCTCACCATGCAGCTCATGGAACTGGGACGCCCGATGGTCTTGGCCCTCAACTTCATCGACGAGATGGAGAGTCAGGGCGGCGCCGTGCGCGTCAACGAGCTGGAGCACCAGCTCGGCATCCCCGTGGTGCCCATCAGCGCCGTTGACGGAGAGGGTGTGGACGAACTCATCGACCACGTGCTCCACGTGGCGCGCTATCAGGAAGGACCCGCCCGACAGGACTTCTGTCCCTCCACCGGCATCCGATCCGCCGTCCACCGCTCGCTGCACGCCATCATGCACCTCATCGAGGACCACGCCGAGCGGGCGGACATCCCCCTGCGCTTTGCCGCCAACAAACTCATCGAGGGCGACACGCTCACCCGCGACGCACTCGACCTTTCGCAAAACGAAATAAAGACCATCGGCCACCTGCTCCGGCAGATGGAAGAGGAGCGCGGCCTCGACCGCCAGGCCGCGATGGCCGACATGCGCTACGCCTTCATCCTGAGCGTCACCGCACGCACGGTGGTGCATCCCAAAGAGAGCCGCGAGCACAAGCGCAGCCGCCGCATCGACAGCATCCTGACCGGACGATGGACCGCCCTGCCCGCCTTCATCGGCATCATGGCGCTCGTCTTCTGGTTCACCTTCAACAGCGTGGGCGCCTGGCTCCAGGAACTCTTCGAGGCGGGCATCGACGCCTCCACCGCATGGATCGACGACCTGCTCACGGCGTGGGACATCGCGCCCACCGTGCACTCGCTCGTCACCGACGGCATCCTTGCCGGCGTGGGCTCCGTACTCTCCTTCCTGCCCGTCATCGTCTGCCTCTTCTTCTGCCTCTCCATGCTGGAAGACAGCGGCTACATGGCCCGCATCGCCTTCGTGATGGACCGCGCACTGCGCCGCCTGGGGCTCTCCGGACGCAGCATCGTGCCGCTGCTGATGGGCTTCGGCTGCTCCGTGCCCAGCATCATGGCCTCCCGCACGCTGCCCAGTGAGCGCGACCGCAAGATGACCATACTGCTCACGCCTTTCATGTCGTGCACCGCCAAGATTCCCATCTACGCCTTCTTCGTGGCGGCCTTCTTCCCGAGCAACGGCGCGTGGGTGATGACCTCGATGTATCTCATCGGTATCTTCGCCGGCATCCTCGTGGCCATTGTGCTCAAGCGCACCGCCTTCCGCGGAGAAGCCGTACCCTTCGTCATGGAGCTCCCCAACTACCGCATGCCCGTGGCCCGCAATGTGGGACACCTGCTGTGGGACAAGGCCAAGGACTTCCTGGAACGCGCCTTCACCGTCATCTTCATGGCGAGCGTCGTCATCTGGGTGTTCCAGACGTTTGATTTCCACCTCAACACCGTGACGGACAACCACGACAGCATACTGGCTCAGATTGCCGCTCCCCTTGCCGTACTCTTCGAGCCGCTCGGGCTCGGCGACTGGCGCATCGTCACCGCCCTCATCTGCGGCTTCCTGGCCAAAGAGAGCGTCGTGAGCACCCTGGGCGGACTCTTCACGCCCGAAACGCTGCAGGCCACCCTGACGACCGCCACGTGCTACACACTGATGGTCTTCTGCCTGCTCTACACCCCCTGCGTGGCCGCCATTGCCACCGTGCGCCGCGAGTTGGGCAGCCGCTGGGCGCTCATCATCGTCGTCACCCAATGTCTGGTGGCCTGGCTCGCCGCCTGGCTCGTCTCCCTGATGCTATGAACCTGCAGAGTTGGATTGTGCTCCTGGCGGTGGTGGCGCTCTTCGTCGCCGTGTTCCGCTTCTACATGAAAAAGCAGCGCCGCAACAAAGGCTGCGGCTCCTGCGGTTGCTCCTGCGGATGTGACAACTGCGAGCGCTGCGGCCACTGAGCCGGCGGCGTCCCTATACCTTATAATAAACCCTCCAGCACGAGGTTCGGACACACCTCGACGTCGCCCTCAAGCGCCATCGGCAGTCCTCCGGTGTAGAACACTTTCACGTCGCGACACTTCTTCCGCGCTTCGCGGATGTAGCCCTCCGTCTCGAAGCGCAGCCCGTTCATCGCACCGCCACGCATAGCCTCATCCGTGGTGAACGCCCACAGAGGCGCCTCGCCCTCAAGGGACACCTGCGGCAACGCCGCCGTGTGTTCGTGCATACTCTCCAGGCGGAGCCGCAATCCCGGCGAGATGATGCCGCCGAGATGCCTGCCGTCGGCGGTGACGAGGTCGGTGGTCAGACAGGTGCCGCAATCCACCACGAGCACATCCCGTCCGGGCGCTCTTCTGCGCGCTCCGCGAATGGCGGCGCAACGGTCTTCGCCCAAACCTTCGGGGAACAGTGTCGGATGCGACGCCAGTTCGCGCACGCGTCGCACCTTAATATTGCGCGCAGCCGCCAGACGGAACAATGCGTCCGGCTGCGGACCCACACAGGAGAGGTGCACTTCGTCCGCGCCGTCGAGCCACTGCGCCCAATCTGCCCCGTCGTAACCCGTGCGCACCACTTCGCCCGGGGTGCTCCCCTCCGAGCGACTCAGCTTCACACAGGTGTTGCCGATGTCCGCCAGCAGTATCATCGCTTCAGACGCAGCACCTGATAGGAATAGGGCGGCAGAGTGAGGGATGCGGGCACGCTGCCCAGTTCTTCTGTCGCGGGGGCGGCCACGTTTCTGTCCGTTGCGTGACCGGCGAGTGTGGTTTTCACGGCACGCGTCCAGGCGCCTCCGCCGTTGACGGTCAGTGACATCACGGTGGATTGGGGTAAAGCGTTCACCACCTTGATGATGAGGTCGCCCGTCTCCTTGTCGAGCGTCACCGAGTGGGACACACGCAGAGCGGCGTCGGCCCGGTTTGTTCCCTTCATGCTGAACTTGGCGTCGGCATAGACGTATTCGTCACCGGCGTTCTGTCCGGCCATCATCTGCACGTAGTAGTTGGGGGTGGGCTTCACCTCGGTGTTGTTGAAGTAAATCATGTCGGGGTTCCACTGCGTGTGGCCCTCCTTGGCCAGCAGCGGAGCGTAGCTGCTCATGCACACCACGTCGCCGTTGCGCTCCAATCCGTTGATGTGCAGCGCCTCGGCCAGGGCGTTCTCCAGCAGATTACCCTTGCTGGCCCACTCGCCGAGATACACCTTGGTGCCCTCGCGCTTGTATTTGTCGTAGAAGTCCTGGTTGTGGAGATACCATCCCACGGGGTTGTAGTAGTGCTCGTCCACGATGCTGAGATTCTTCTCAGCAGCATGCTGCCAGCCGTATTCGTAGTCGCTGCCCTCCCAGAAGGGGCCCACGGTGCCCACCACGGTGATTTCGGGATGCGCCTTCTTCACGCCCTCGTTGAGGTAGTCGAAGCGCTCGTTGAACACGTCACCCAGGAGGTCTTCGTTGCCGATGCCCAGATACTTCAGCCCGAAAGGTTTCGGATGTCCGGCTTTGGCACGCATGGCGGCCAGCTTGCTGGTGGCGGGGTCGCCGTTGGCCCACTCGATGAGGTCGAGCAGTTCCTGCAGATAGGAGGCCATGGTGAGGGGCTTACCGTTGTAGGTGTAGCGTCCGGGCTCCCAGGGGATGCCGCCCTGCTGTCCGTGTCCGCCGTGACTGCTGTTCTGACAGGGCACACCGGCCGAGAGCACGGGGAGGGGCTCCGCACCGATGTCTTCGCAGAACTGGAAGTATTCATAGAATCCCAGGCCGCGTGTCTGATGGTAATGCCAGATGTTGAAGTCCGGCTGACGTTCCCACAGTTCACCCACGGTGGCCTGCCAGTGGTAGATGTTGTCGATGCCGTTGCCGTGACTCATGCAGCCGCCGGGGAAGCGCACAAACTGCGGACGCAAATCCGCCAGTTTCTCGGCCAAATCCCGGCGCAGACCGTTTTCGCGGCCCTTATAGGTGTCCACGGGGAAGAGGCTCACCATGTCGAGGTCGTACTGTCCAGCCTCCTGCGGCTCAATCACCAGACGGCCGTGTGCGGTGGAGCCGGACATCTTCAGCACGGTTTTCTGCTGTGTCCAGGCCGGAGTGGCCTTGAAGGACGTCTTGGCCAGCGTCGAGCCGGACTTGTCCACGAGGCGCACCCTCACCTCGCCCTTGCCTCTCAGGAAGAGCGACAGGCGATACTTCTTACCCTCCTCCAGAGCGATGCCGTCCCAGCCTTCGTTCTCCAGGCGTGCGCCCTTTTTGTTCACGGTCAGGCGTGTGTAGTGGCGATTGTTCTCGTGGAGCGGATTTTCGGTGAGCACCGTCCACTCTGTGCCGTCGCCGTGGAGGCTCCAGGCCGTCTTGGCCGACCAGGCACCGTTGCGGCCTGACCAGTCGGCTTTGGTGTATTCGAAGTCGCGGTTCTGCACCAGTTCGGCATAGAGTCCGCCGTCGGCGGCGTAGTTGATGTCCTCAAAGAAGATGCCGAAGAGCATGGGTGAAATCGCCTTTTTCTGCGTCATATCCACCGTCACCTCGTATCTCGCGCTGTCCAGGTCCTTGAAGCGGGCGCCGTCCTCCCTCATGTTGTCTCGCTCCTGGCGGGCACGGAATTTGTGGGCCTCCATCTTCTTCTCCAGATTGTCGAGCACGCCGTAGGCCACACGCACGGCTTTCAGCGAGTCGGCTTTCAACTGTGCCATCTTGGCCTCAAAGGCTTCCTGCGACAGCACGGGATAGTCCTGGGGCTTCCACAGCCAGAGGTCTTCCGTCTCAGTCTGCGCAATCTGGTGAATCTTCGGGCTGACGACGAATTCGCAGCGCACCTTGCCGCCCTCCGCACTCAAGACGGGGTAGTACATCTTCTTCTGCGCGCCCCATTCTCCGAAGTCCGAGGAGAGCACCTTGTAGCCCTGCCCCACCTTGTTCCACACGCGCCCATCCACGGAGTATTCCAAAAACATGCCGTCGGCGGGCTTCAGGTTGCGGGCTCTCACCCACACGGAATCGGGATGGTTGCCCAGTCCCAGGGTTGAGGCGTTCACACTCTCTGCCGCTCCGAAGAGACCGGCTGTCAGCAGCACCGCTGCCATCGTCTGTTTGCGTATCATCTTGCAGTGTCGATTGTTCTTCCGTTATTATTCCTTGCCGTCGTGGAAAGCCAGCATCACGGTTTCCTTCTCACGGTCGATATCCACCAGCCGGCTCAACTCCTCCCAGACCTCACCCTCCGCAGCGCCCTGTCCGAGACTCTGTCCGCGGCGGTAGAACTCCTCCAGCGCCGGACGCAGCAGCGCGGCGTCGCCCGTCTCCTCGATGCGCTCGAGCAGCGCCTCGACATCTTTCTTCGGCGCCAACAGGCCGGCCATATCCAGCCACTGCTCTTCCGTCTGTCCGCCCCAGAGGCTCTCATACAGCGCCAGCCCCAGTTTATACAGATGCATGCCGCGCTTCACGGCGTGCGCCGAGAGCACACAGCCCTCGTAGATTGTGTCGCTCTTGGGGTTCACTTTGTGGAAGGTTTCCAGCAGCTCCAGGCCGCGACGCATCTCGGCCGCCGTCAGCGGGTTGAGCCAATGGAAGTGTATCAGGTCCAGGCGCTTGCCGTCGTCGGGCCGCTTGTCGCGCTTGGGCCATTTCTCCGTGTCGCGCTTCGTACCCAACGTGCCCAGATTGGCACCGGGCGACACGCGCGTCACCCCGTCTTTGCTGATGATGTAGCTGAAGGGCAGCGCCGTGAGGTCGGGGTGGCTGTCCAACTTGCCCATCACCATCGAGAAGACACCGATGCGCGCCGGCCACAGGATGTGCGAGCCGCTGGCGGTCTTGCTGCCGCGCTCCAGCACGCCCCAGTGCACGGGACCGCTCTTGTACATGTGGTTGCTCTGATTGGTGCCCGATCCGGCGTTGAAGAAGGAGAACATGCCGCCGATGAGCAGCGTGGACTTGTGGTGGGTCACGGTGTAGGGACCTCCGAACACGGCGCAGGCCTCTCCGTTCTCACCCTGACAGTTGGCGAAGAAGACGCTGTCCGAGGCGGAGTATCCGTGACCGATTACGCTGGATTCACCGATATAGACGCGCTCCGCGAGGGCCGCACTCTCAAGCTTGGCGCCGCGCTGCATGATGAGGTGTTTGGCTTGCACGCCGCGCCCGACAACGGCGGGCACGTCGCAGCTGCTCACGATGGTGGCGTCTTCCAGCAGCGTCACGCCCTCCAGACGGGCGCCCTCGCCCACATTCACGTCGCGCAGCAGGCCGCAATCGGTGATGACGGCGCCGCTGCCTATCTTCATGGGCGTGCCCTTCAGCTGCGCCGCACGCGCCTCCACAGCGCCGTGAAGCACGCCGATGAGCGCCTCGCGCCCGCTATAGACGGCTTCTATCCAGGCCTCCTGCGCCGAGAGCGTTTCGCTGAGCAGGATGTCCTTGCCGCCGGCTTCGTTGAGCACGCTGACCCGCGTGCCGACGCCGTAGGCGGAAGAGCCCGTCTGCTCCAGACGGCTGTTCTCCAGACGCACATCACGGCCTATTTCCATACTGCCAGCAAAGCGCACATCCCAGATGGCGCCGAGGTCGGCCTGTTCGTCAAAACGCACGCAACTCCAGTCACGGGCACGACAACCCTGTCGCTCCAATTGCCCTATTTCAGCGGGGGTAAGTGTTTTCATCCTGTTTGAATATTTACGTATTGCGCGTACAAAGTTATACATTTTTTTGCAAAAACTCTAAAATCTCCCGCTGGAGACTGCCTTATGATAGGATTTTTTAGTACTTTTGCAACAAATCAGGCTTAACATGAAACATTTCTTCACACTTCTTTTTCTTTCCTGCTCCATCCTGACACTTGCTGAGGATGAAGCGTTTATACAGGGCGATGCCTGGAGCCTCCAGGACGCCGTCACCAAAGCCGTCACCGGGGGCAGAAACAACAACGACAGCGTGGCGACGCGCTGGCGACGCTCCGAGTGGGTCACGGTGCCCAAATTCGGCGGTTACATCGTGGGTTCCTACAAATATGACAGCGCCGACGAGGACCGCAACGAGGGCTTCGGCCTGCGCTTTGCCCGCGTCTATGTGGACGGCTCGATACTGCGCGACTTCAACTACCGCGTGCAGGTGGACTTCGCCGGTTCGCCCCGCGTGCTGGACGCCTATCTGGAGTGGGCGCGCTACAAGTTCGTCACGGTGAAGGCCGGCGAATTCAAGCGCTGCTTCACCCTCGAGAATCCCATGAACCCCTGGGACGTTTCCTTCGGCGACTATTCCCTGCTTTCAAAGAAGTTTGCCGGTTTCGGCGACCGTGTGGGCGAGCCCTCGATGGGCGGACGCGACCTCGGCGCGCAGGTGGCGGGCGACCTCTTCAAGTCGAAGCGCGACGGCCACTATCAGTTCCGCTACCAGTTCGGCGTTTACAACGGCCAAGGCATCAACCAGAAGGACCTCGACCGCAAGAAGGACTGGATAGGCACGCTGCAGTATTCTCCCGTGAAGAATCTGCGCCTGGCCGTCTTCGGCTGGTGGGGCAACTACGTGATGAAGGACGCGGGCAGCGTCGATCGCCACCGCTGGGCCGCCAGTGCGCAGTATGAGGGCACCAACTATCAGGCCGGCGACTTCTGGGGCCGCGTCTCCTTCCGCGCCGAATATGCCCAGAGCTACGGCTACAAGTTCGGCCGCAGCGCGGGCGGCAGCTATTTCATTGACACCCGCGCCGGCGACAAGGCCGATGCCTGGTACATCATGGTCGGCGTGCCCCTGTGGCGCTGGATTAAGGGCAGCCTCAAGTGGGACGTCTATCGCGACGATGCCACCTGGGACACCGAGCA
The DNA here is from genome assembly GCA_902791295.1 of uncultured Bacteroidales bacterium. Classification (GTDB taxonomy): domain Bacteria; phylum Bacteroidota; class Bacteroidia; order Bacteroidales; family Bacteroidaceae; genus Physcousia. The sequence continues at coordinate 35,530 of CADAVI010000023.1, forward strand.
CTCCATCTACAGCGCGGCCCTCATGCTCCAGCCCCACAAGAACCTCATGCTCCAGCTGCAGTACAACTACCACCACGACCTCACCACGGCCGTGACGGACTACCACCAGTTCTGGACGCAGCTCTATGTCCGCTTCTGAGGCCTGCCGCAGTGTCGGGGAATTCGCATGAGGCGCATTCGGCCTATTTCTGCTCCTGTGCGCCGGATTCCGTCGCGAAGGCGTCCATAAAGGCGGACTCGGAGCCGATGCGCGAGTAGATGGCATAGTCGGTGCGCCAGTCGCGCGTGAGAGCTATGGCAATCGTGTTTTTGTTCACCCATGTGACCTTTCTCACCTCATCGCCCACTTTTATCGTGTTGCGGTCGGGAATCGAATGGTCCTTGCCCACCGCCCCCTGCACACGGAATCCTTTGTCGCCGGAACTCATCACATAATAGACAACGTTGTCGGGCATGATGATCATCATCGTGCCGTAATAGGGGCTTGTGGCGTAGTTCTTTTCCAAAGCGGCAACCGTCTTTTTCGTGTTGCGCAACTCGTCCATCCACCCCAACTGGCGCCAGGCGCCGACGAGAGGTTGGGCGGGATCGGCCGTAAACTTCTGCAGCAGAGCGTCGAAGATGATGCGCCCGTTGTCGGAATACTTCCCGCTCTCATAGTGTTCCGTCACCCACCCTCCTTCGGGGAAATACATGTGACCGCGTACCGTGCTCCACCATTTGAGTTTGAAGCCGCGGGCATCGCTGTCGTAAATCCGCATACTGTGATCGCCCTCAGTCTTGGGCTCGCTGCCCGTATAGTTGAGTGTCTGCCCGTCGGTGTTGGCGATGTTAAAGCTGCCGTCAGGCTGCACAAAGAGCGTCAGCGTGATGTCGTTGGTGACAACTTTGTATTGGTCGAAGGGTGCGTTGACGAGCGGTGTCTTGCCCTCCAGCGCCACCAACCGGTAGATGCCGCGCGGGTTCTCTGTCTGTGCTCCCGCTCCTGCGGCAAAGAGCACAACAAACAAGGTTAGGAAAATATTTTTCATGGTACGGTATTTATGATTTCGGAGCAAAGATACAAAATCTTTTTTTAAAATCCTTAATTGACGCAAAAGATTTTACAAAAGCCGCAAGAATGCTGCGCCATGCAGAAAAAATGTGAATACTCTGCGGTCATTTTGGTCATGGTCATTTTGGTCAAACTCGTTTCGCAAGGCAAAAAGTGCCACAATATATAATAAAAATATATTTTTATTATTATTGTGAGCTGAAAACGACATCCGATTTTCAATTTGACCAGTTTGACCTTGACCAATTTGACCACACCCCCCCAAAAAAAATTCAGTACAAGACATTTTGAAAAAAGTTGCTCAAAAATTTTAGACCGCAATGTCGCTGCCGTACCTTTGCAGCGTCAATTCCGGAACGACAAAATTTGCGCGCTAACTAAAGAATTTTTGTGCGCCAGTTAGAAAGGCCATTTTGGTCCCTAACCCTTTTCTAAGCGCCAGCGATGAGGCTGAGCGCAGCGAAAGCAACCCTTAATCATTAACCCTTAACCATTAAAAACTATGTCTCTCAAAGTAAGCGAAAGCAACCCTTAATCATTAACCCTTAACCATTAAAAACTATGTCTCTCAAAGTAAAAGCAAAAGAACAACTCATCAAGATTGGCAAATACGCCGACACCTACCGCTACGTGATGGCCCCCGAACTCTACATCGCCCTCTCGCAGAGCAAGGTGATTCAGGAGGCCGCCCTCCGTTCCGGTATCAACAAGGGCATCATGCAGGCCTGCTGGGACGCCGCCGGTGAAGTCATCAAGGCATGGGCCACCGAAGGTCACGCCGTAGCACTGCCCGGCCTGGGCACCATGCGCTTCGGCCTGCGCGCCAAGAGCGTGGCCGACGTCAACGACGTCAAGGCC
>CADAVI010000024.1 GCA_902791295.1 uncultured Bacteroidales bacterium
ATGGAAGTTATTGTAAATTAAAATTTAGACCATGAAAAGAAGTCTGATCTTAATTATATCGTTGGCGGTGTTCCTGGGTGTTAGCGCCCAGCCGGCAAAACGCCGTGTCACCACCAGTAATGCTGCCGCTGCGGCAGGAGCGCCGAAAAAGCAGACCGCAGACCGCGCTTCTATGTCTTTCCCCACAGCAGCAGAGATGCCTGAAGACGTGGTTTGGAAGCGCGACATTTATCGCTCGCTGGACCTTACGAAAGACAAAAACGCTCCTCTTTATTATCCCGTGGAGCCGATGGGCCGTCAAGTGAATCTGTTTACTTATCTTTTCCGCCTGATGCTCACCGGACGTATCACGGCCTATACCTATAAGTTGGACGGCGTGGAGTCGTTTGACGAGAAAGACAAGTTGGCCGTGAAGGACGTCTTGGACCGTTACGGTATATATTATGAGGAAAAGGGAGGAAAATACACGGTGGAGGCCAACGATGTGCCTTCGGCTGAGGTGACCCGTTATTATATTAAAGAAAGCGTTTATCTGGATCAGCGCACCGGCACCTTCTCCACCAAAGTGACGGCGTTGTGTCCCGTGCTGATGCGCGGCGCCGACGAATGGGGCGGAGACGCCACGCCTTATCCGCTGTTTTGGGTGAACTATGACGATGTGGCTTCATGGCTGGCCAAGTTGCCGATGATGGCCTCGAACTACAACAACGTCAACAATATGACGGCCGATGACTATTTCACCATGAATCGGTATGACGGCAAAATCTACAAGACCAACAACATGCAGGGCAAGGCATTGGCAAACTACTGTAAGACGGACTCTGATATGGTGAAAGAGCAGCAGAAGATTGAAAACGAAATCGTGCTGTTCCAGAACAATGTTTGGGGGCATCTGTCGCACGAGGACAGTTTGAGGATTGCACGTCAGGACAGTATTGCTGCAGCCCAGGGCAAAACGAAGACGGTGAGGGCAAAATCTTCATCGTCCCGTTCCTCATCGTCTGCCCGCAGCAGTCGGTCGTCCTCTGCGGGGAAAGGTGGCGGAGGTGCGGCAAGCAGCTCTCCCCGTGTAAGTGTACGCCGGCAAAGGAGATAATTGAGTGTATTGCGACTGTGTTCTTCCGCTGCCGTTGGACGGCAACTTGACTTATAGAGTTCCGGCCGGCCTGTTTCCTCAGGTCGGCCAGCGTGTTCTTGTGCCGTTGGGGCGCTCCAAGCATTATACGGCAATGGTCGTCAGGGTGCATGACAAAAAACCGGATTGTCAGACGAAGGATATCCTGGAGGTCATGGACGAAACACCTATCGTGCTGCCTGTCCAGATGAAACTATGGCAGTGGGTGTCCGACTATTATATGTGTAGTTTGGGAGAGGTCTTTAAGGCCGCCATTCCCGCAGGGTTGAAAAGTACAAAAAAGAAAAACAGCCGCGCAACCCATGTCGGGGAACTGGACTTCGAGGTGCGCCCGATTCATCCGCTGACAGAGCATCAGACGAGGGCTTATGACCAGATAAAGGAATCGTGGGAACAAAAGCCCACCTGCCTGTTGCACGGGGTGACATCAAGCGGAAAGACGGAGGTTTATATCCATCTTATCGACGAAGTCATCAGAGAGGGGAAGCAGGTTTTGTATCTTTTGCCGGAGATTGTGCTGACCACCCAGCTCACGGAACGTTTGCGTCGTGTGTTCGGTTCACGCTTGGGTATATACCACAGCAAATACAGCGACGCCAAGAGGGTGGAGGTGTATCGTAAACAGTTGTCGGATGAGCCTTACGACATCATTGTCGGTGTCAGGAGCAGCGTGCTCTTGCCCTTCCGGCGCTTGGGTTTGGTGATCGTGGATGAGGAGCACGAAACGAGTTTCAAACAGCAGGATCCCGCTCCGAGATACAATGCCCGTAGCGTAGCGTTGGTGATGGCATCCATGGCGGGCGCGAAAGCCCTGCTTGGCAGTGCCACACCGTCAATGGAAAGTTATGAAAACGCGCTCAAAGGGAAATACGGCTTGGTGACCCTCAAGCATCGTTACGAAAATATGATGTTGCCCGAGGTGGAAGTCGTGGACATGAAGGAAGAACGGCGCAGAAAAATGACCACGGGGCTTTTCTCATCGCGTTTGTTGGCTGAAATCCGTCAGACTTTGGATGCCGGCCATCAGGTAATTCTTTTTCAGAATCGCCGCGGTTATTCTCCGATGATAGAGTGTAAAGCGTGCGGATGGGTGCCCCAATGTCCCCGTTGCGATGTCTCGATGACGTTCCACAGACGGCTGGCTATGCTTTCATGTCATTATTGCGGATATTCCGTGCCTGTGCCCGAACGTTGTCCGCAATGCGAGACGAAGAGTCTCACTTCGAAAGGATTTGGTACGGAGCGCATAGAGGACACCCTGTCGCAACTGTTCCCTCAGGCGACGGTGAAACGCATGGATTTGGACACAACGCGTTCGCGTGTCCATTACGAAGAGTTGCTTACGGATGTGCAAGAGCATCGCGCCGATATACTGGTCGGGACACAGATGGTGGCCAAAGGACTGGACTTTGCCGGCGTGCGTCTTGTGGGCATATTGGACGCTTCATCCATGCTCCGTCAACCGGATTTCCGCGCTTATGAAAGAGGTTTCCAACTGATGGCCCAGGTGGCGGGTCGTGCCGGGCGGCATGAACTGCGCGGGAAGGTGATTTTACAGACGATGGAGGTTTCGTCCAGTGTGATTGCACAGGTTGTGAATCACGATTACGAGAGCATGTTCCGTGAGCAGATAGAGGAACGGCGCCAGTTTGTCTATCCTCCGTTTTGCCGTTTGACGGATATTTATGTCAAGCATAAGGATTTGGCTGTGGTCGAGCATATGGCGGAGGATTTGGCCACGGTCTTGCGTCGGGTGTTCGGGACACGTGTGCTCGGTCCGGTGGCGCCTCCGGTGGCTCGCCAACAATCGCTGCACATCAGAAAAATTACACTTAAGACAGAGAGTTCTGCCAGTCCTTCTGCCGTCTCGTCGCGTTTGATGGAAATCGTGAACTACGTCAAGTCTAAGGATGTGTTCCGCTCGGCTTCCGTCGTGCTGGATGTGGATCCGCTTTAGCCCTGCGTTTTGCTTTTCAGTTCCGGATATTGAATGCGCGTGTGGTAGATGGTGCGCAACTTGTCTTTGAACACGTCCTTGGCGGCCTCAATGTCGTTGAAGGTGATGGGACAATTCCTGAAATAGCCGGCTTCCAGTTGTGCGTTGACAATTTTGTCTACAAGGGCGTTGATGTTTTCTTCTGTCACCTCTTTCAGGCTCCTGCTGGCGGCCTCAACGGAATCGGCCATCATGAGAATGGCCTGCTCGGCGGTTGACGGATTGGGTCCGGGGTAGGTGAAAATGCCGGGGTCAATTTCTTCACCGGGGTTCTTGTTGACGGCCTGCGTGTAGAAGAAACGTGCAACACTGGTGCCGTGGTGGGTGGCAATGAAGTCTTTGATAACTTTCGGCAGACGGCTTTTCTCGGCTAAGGCCAATCCCTCTTTTACATGGGAAATAATGATCTGCGCACTTTGTTCATTGGTCAGTCGGGTGTGGGGATTGATGCCGCTTTGGTTTTCAGTGAAAAAAACAGGATGATGCAGTTTCCCGATGTCGTGGTAGAGCGCACCGGTGCGCACAAGCTGGCTCTTGGCGCCGATTCTGCTGGCAACGGCTGCGCAGAGATTGGCCACTTGGATGCTGTGCTGGAAGGTTCCGGGGGCTTCTTCCGAGAGACGCCGCAGCAGCGGTGTGTTGGCGTTGGACAGCTCCAGTAAGGTGATGCTCGAGGTGAATCCCAACATACGCTCCACGGGAAACAGCAGCAGGTACGTGATGAGCAGCAATACTGCACTGCCGCAGATGGTGACGGAATCCTTGAAAAAGACACTGTTCAGATCGTCGCAGTAGCCTAATAACAGGTTCATACTTCCGTTCATGACCAGAGAAGAAATCAGCACGAGCAGCATGGCTCTGAACAGTTCGCTGCGCTGAGTGAGATCCCTGAGTGAGTAAATGGCCACAAGGCCGGCGACGACTTCAGTCATGACAAAGATGACGGGTTCGGGAACGATGGGGCATGTAACACAGACAACGACCAGATGTGTGATGAATGCCGTTCGGGAATCCATGAAAATACGTACGAAGATAGGCACGGCAGCGAACGGAATGAGGTATGCAGAAAGGTTGGTGTATGAAACCAGGGCGTAGGCCATGAGAGGGAAGGCGATATACATCAGGCATATCAGGTTGGCGTAGCGCCACTTTTCCAGATAGTCGCTGCGAAATTCCAGGAAGAAGACCAAAAGCATGATTGTCCAAACCAAAACGTAAAAAACGTGTCCTGCTATTCGGAACAAACGCTCCTTCATTGTGAGAGAACGCTCTTTTTCATGGTGTTCCAAAGAAGTCAGCACGGCGAAGGTGTATTGGTCAACGATGTCGCCTTTGTCAATGATTTTTTGTCCGGCCATCACCTGGCCCATATAAGGCACGAGCATGGAGAGAACTTCCTGTTTCTGTTGCTCGCTTTTATTCTCGTCCAACGAGAGATTCGGATGGATGAATCGGCTCATGGAGCAGCGTGAAATGAGACTTGCGGGATAGGGATTGCCGTTGGAGGTGGCTATCATGTGTTCGTAGGCCGTTTTGGATGAAAAAACATCTTTGACAGAGCGTACGACGGCCATTTGTCCTTCAAAGATGCGCAGGTAGCGGGTGCCTTCCTGCTGCATCCGTTCGTACTCGGTGACGGGCACGATACCGTGAGCGTAGATGTCCTCCAGTTGCCTGGTTAAATAGTTTTTCAGACCGGGTGCATTAATATCCTGACATTCCTTGTCAAATGCTTTGTGAAAAGCGGCAATCTGTGAATCCGCCACCTCGGTGTTATTTTGGAAATAAGGTTCGATAAGGTGCATCAGACTGTCCCGTTCGGCAGTCAGTTGTTCTTCGCTCTTGAGGATGGGGAATGAATCTTTCGCTATGAGGGCCTCGCCGTCCCAAGGCTCACCGAGATGGAAGTCGTAGCTGACAAACCGGTCTCTCGGCATAAAAGCGACAAGAACAGTTGTGGTCAGTATAACGCCGGCAACTCTGTAAAAATAATCCTTCCATTCCCATTTGTGTTTGTGGTTGTATCGTCCCATAGTGATTTTAAAAGGTTTCCTGCGCAAAAATAAGACAAAGAATCGACATGAAGCGAAAATGAATGTAAAAACATCGCGTATTGTTTCTTTATTGCAAGACGTATGGTAGCTTTTTCACCTTTTTTTAGTATCTTTGTCCGCGAATAAAGAATATATTGTATGGAAAGAAGAGTTCGTGTCCGTTTTGCACCCAGTCCGACGGGGCCGTTACATATAGGAGGTGTGCGTACTGCATTGTACAATTACCTGTTTGCCCGTCAGCATGGCGGTGATTTGATTTTCCGTATTGAAGACACCGACTCCGGCCGCTTTGTTCCCGGTGCGGAGGAATACATCATCGAGTCGTTCAAATGGTTGGGTATCAAATTTGATGAGGGCGTAAGTTTCGGCGGCGCCAAGGGACCCTACCGTCAGTCTGAGCGTCGCGACATCTATCGGCGATATGTGAAGCAGTTGTTGGACGGGGGGCATGCCTATTTGGCTTTTGACACTCCGGAGGAACTCAATGCCAAACGCGCTGAAATTGAGAATTTCCAATACGATGCCTCTACGCGTATGTCCATGCGTAACTCCTTGTCCATGAGTAAGGAGGAAGTTGATTCTCTTTTGGCCTCCGGAGTTCAGTATGTCGTGCGTTTTAAGGTGACACCCGGCGAGGATGTGCATGTGGACGACATCATCCGCGGCGACGTGACCATTAACTCCAGCATTATTGATGACAAGGTGCTGTATAAGTCTGCAGATGATCTGCCGACCTATCATTTGGCCAACATTGTGGACGACCATCTGATGGAAGTGACTCATGTCATCAGGGGAGAAGAGTGGCTTCCGAGTGCACCGCTCCATGTGTTGTTGTATCGTGCTTTCGGCTGGGCGGACACTCAACCGCGTTTTGCCCATTTGCCCTTGTTGCTCAAGCCTGTAGGCAACGGCAAGCTTTCGAAGCGCGACGGCGATAAATTGGGCTTCCCCGTGTTCCCTCTCGAGTGGCATGATCCTGTGAGCGGTGAGGTGTCCAGCGGATATCGCGAAAAGGGCTATTTGCCGGAGGCTGTGGTGAATTTCCTGGCACTTTTGGGATGGAATCCCGGAGAAGGTCATGACGAGTTGATGAGCCTGGACGAGATGGTTCAGCTCTTCGACCTTTCCAAGTGCAGCAAGAACGGCGCCAAGTTCGACTATGTGAAGGCTGCCTGGTTCAACCATCAATATTTAATCCGTCGCAACGACGAAGAGTGGGTGCCGGCTTTTGACAAGTTGCTCAGGGAGCAGGGCATCTCTGCCACTGCCCGTCAGGAGGCGGAAGTGGTACGCATGATGAAGTCCAAAGTGATAGAATACGTGGATGGAGAGAACAATAAGAAGAAGAGGAATATTTCCTTCGTATCCGATCTGTGGCCGCTGACGGAGTTCTTCTTCCGCGCTCCCGTGACGTTTGACCGTGAGGATAAGTTCGTGCGCAAGAGCTGGACAGAATCTTCTGCCGACGAGATGAGGCGGATGGCCGCTGTTTTGGCGTCTGTTGACGATTTCACTGTTGACGGAATGAAGCCGGTCGTGGATGCCTGGGTGGAGCAGCAGGGCATCAAGCCATGGAATGCATGGCGCGTGTGCCTTGTCGGCAAGGGTCAGGGACCGGATATGTATGAGTTGGCCGCTTTTCTCGGAAAGGAAGAGACGCTTCGTCGTATGCAATATGCCATTGACACGTTATGCTGACCACAATACTCTATAATTTCGGCATTTATGCCTACATGCTTGGCGTGTTGATGGCCTCAGTCTTCAACAGGAAGGCACGTCTGATGGTCAAAGGCCATCTTTCCACGTTCAAGCGTCTCAAGGAGGAGGTGGACCCCCAAGCACAATACATTTGGTTTCATGCCGCCTCATTGGGCGAGTTTGAGCAGGGACGGCCGCTTATCGAGCGTTATCGCAGGGAATATCCCCAGTACAAAATCCTGCTGACGTTTTTTTCGCCTTCCGGCTACGAGGTGCGCAAAAACTACGACGGAGCGGACATTGTGTGCTATTTGCCTTTTGACACTCCGGGCAACGTCCTGAGCTTCTTCAGTCTGATACATCCCGTAGCGTTGTTCCTGATTAAATATGAATTTTGGTGCAATTTCCTCGTCGGTTGCGACCATGAGGGAATCCCCGTTTACAGTGTCAGCAGCATATTCCGCCCGGAGAAAATCTTTTTCCGCTGGTATGGAAGGAGTTATGCATCCACACTGAGACGCCGCATCACGCATTTCTTCGTCCAGGATCAACAATCGGTAGACCTCCTGCGCTCAGTGGACATCATCAACAATGTGACCATTGTGGGCGACACCCGTTTCGACCGTGTTTTGGATATTCGCAAGCAGGCAAAAGACCTGCCTTTGATTGAGCAGTTCAGGGGAAAGAATATGACGTTTGTTGCCGGCAGCAGTTGGGGGCCGGACGAAGATCTGATAATTCCTTATTTCAACAATCATCCGGACTTAAAACTCATTTTGGCTCCTCACGTCATAGACGAAGAGCATCTCCGCCAGATAGAGAATAAGTTGAATCGCCCGTCTCTTCGCTATACGGAAGTTCAAGGCGGTAATGCAGACGTAAAGGATGCAGATTGCCTGATTATTAATTGCTTCGGGCTGCTCTCCAGCATTTATCGCTATGCGGACATTGCTTATGTGGGCGGCGGATTCGGTGCGGGCATCCACAACGTGCCGGAGGCGGCTGTTTACGGTGTTCCCGTTCTTATCGGACCCAACAATCAGGGCTTCCGTGAGGCTCAAGACCTTTTGAAACTGGGCGGATGCTTTGAAATTTCGGATCAGGCGGTGTTCAATGCATCGGTTGACCGATTGGTGACGGAGGACAAATACAGACTTCGTCGCGGTGCAGTGGGGCGTCGCTATATTGAGTCCAATGCCGGGGCAGCCGACACCATCTTCGGCAAAGTGGGTGTTGACTTCCATCGTTAAAGAACAATAAAATCGCAACATTTAGTTGCTCAGATTTGTTTTTTTGAAAGTTTCTTCCTATATTTGTAGGCGGAAATGAACGAGGAAATCTTTCAAAAAGCCTTGCAAGGCGCATCAAAATGGGAACTTCAGCAGATTGAAGGCCTTGCACTTGCACGTAAAAAGATACCTTCTTGGGCAGAAACGGAAGGCATTCAGTGGCCTGTCCGTCTGTCGATGGAACAGTGTTCGTCCGAGCAGACGGCTCGCTATAAGGCTTCACTCCTGCAGGATATCCCGTCGGAAGAACGAACTCTTTTGGTGGATGCTACCGGTGGATTCGGCGTGGACTTTGCCTTCATGGCTCCGCTGTTTCAAAAAGCGGTGTATATTGAACAGAACGCGGAGCTTTACCGTTTGGTGCAGCACAACCTATCCCTGTTGGGTCTGTCTCATGTGACATGCCTGGAAGGACAAGCGGAGCGGCTGCTGATGTCGCAGCTTCCGGATGACGGGCGTGGTGTGTGTTGTTTCATTGATCCCGCACGGCGCGACGGTCATAACCGTAAAATGGTGGGCTTGAAGGATTGCAGTCCGGATGTGAACGCTGTGGTGCCGGAGCTGTTGTCACGCGGCATTCGGGTGATACTGAAGCTCTCTCCCATGCTGGATGTCACGGCGGCTTTGCGAGAATTGTCAGGAGAATGGGCTGTTTATGTTGTTGCCGTAGAAGGGGAATGTAAGGAACTTCTGCTCCTTTCCCAAGATTCAGGAATTCATGCCGTTAACATCTCTCGAACAGGCATCAGTGACTTTCACCCTCAGACGGACTCCATGAGCAGATTAACCTATGCCAGACAGTTGTCCCGTTATCTGTATGAGCCGTCTGCCGCCGTCTTGAAAGCCGGGTTGCAGGATGCCCTGCCGGGAGAGAAACTTTCCCCCCAGTCCCATCTGTTCACTTCCGATGAGGTGTTGCTCGATTTTCCCGGTCGCTGTTTCAAAGTGGAGCGCGCGTCCGGCTTCTCCAAGAGGGATTTGAAGGAGATGACGGAGGGTTTGCATCAGGCCAATCTCACGGTGCGGGGATTCCCGATGTCGGTGGCGCAGCTCAGGAAGAAACTTCGTCTGGAAGAGGGTGGGGACGTTTATCTGTTTGCCGCCACCATGGCGGACCGTTCACACGTGTTAATTAAATGCAGCAAGATATGAACAGCTATTGTCTCATTATGGCCGGTGGAAACGGAGAGCGCTTGTGGCCCGTTTCCCGAAGTTCTAAGCCCAAACAGTTTTTAGACCTTTTTGGCAGAGGACGCACATTCCTGCAGCAAACCTACGACCGCATATCGCGTTTCATGCCGAAAGACAAGATATTTGTATCCACCAATGTGCAGTATCTTCATTTGGTGCACGAGCAGCTTCCGTTTGTTGACGACTTCCACATCCTGGAGGAGCCTGTCAGGCGCGGCACGTTGGCGGCAGTGGCGTGGGCCTCGGCATTCATCTCGAGAATGTCGGAAGATGCCTGTCTGCTGGTGACTCCGTCCGATCATCTGATTTTCGACGAATCTGCGTATGAGGAGGACATCCTTGAAGGTCTGGAGTTTGCGTCAAAGGAGCGTGCGATGATGGTGATGGGGATTCGCCCCACATGTCCGGATACGGCTTACGGCTACATACAAAAAGGTGACAGCACGGAGATGCCTCGCATCACCAGACTGAAAACCTTCACGGAGAAACCTCAGAAGGAGTTTGCTGAAATCTTTATGAAAGAAGAGGATTTCCTTTGGAATGTGGGTATCCATATTTTTCCCGTGCGCTCCATGTTGGATTTGTTGTATGAGACGGTTCCGGAATATCAGGCGGAAATCCCGCGCATGATAGAGGCCGCAGAGTCAGACACCGGGCAATTGGTGCCGGAATTTTTCGAGGTGTTGCCCAATCTGTCGCTCGATGCCGACTTTCTTGAGCATGCAGGTCGGGTCTTCGTCCTGGAAGGCCGTTTCGGTTGGGCCGATTTGGGCACGTGGTCGTCGTTGCACGATTATATTCTGGGTGATGCCAAGGGCAATGTTCTTTTGGACACTCAGGGGCATCTGTACGACTGTGAGGACACGGTGATCCGTCTTCCCAAAGGCCGTCAGGCTGTGGTGAAAGGACTGAAAGGCTACGTTGTGGCTGAAGAAGGGGAATTTCTCATGATTTGCCCCACCGAAGACGTGGCGACGATGCGCAAGATGCATACTGATGCCAAATTTTCGTAAAAAGGCTATCCCGATGTCGGGCAGATAAGGAATAATAGATAAAAATATCGTATATTTGCAACCATGACACTGAACCTTATCGCTGCAGTAGCAGAGAATCTGGCCATCGGCTTCCAAAACAAGCTCATCTATTGGCTTCCGGATGATTTAAGGCGTTTCAAGGCGCTCACGACCGGTCATACCGTCATCATGGGCCGCAAGACCTTCGAGAGTCTTCCCAAAGGCGCTCTTCCCAATCGCCGCAATGTGGTGTTGACGAGGCGGAGGGATGCTGCGGGCGATTTCCCGGGATGTGATGTGTATGCTTCCTTGGAGGAGGCACTCTCGTCGTGCGGGACGGACGAGGATGTGTTTGTCATCGGCGGAGAGAGCCTCTACCGTGCGGCGTTGCCTCTTGCCCAACGGTTGTATCTGACAGAGGTGGAAGATACGCCGAAGGAGGCTGACGCCTTTTTCCCGGCTTATCGCGAGTGTTTCCGACTTGTGAAGGAGGAGCGCCACACGAAGGACGAACGTCATCAGTATGACTTTAAATTTTCAGATTATGAAGCAATATCTTGACTTGTTGCAACGCATTTTGGACGAGGGCGTAGAGAAAAGCGACCGTACCGGTACCGGAACAATCAGCATTTTCGGTCATCAGATGCGTTTCAACCTGCAGGAGGGCTTCCCTCTTCTCACGACGAAGAAGGTGCATCTGAAGAGCATCATCTACGAGTTGCTGTGGTTTTTGCGCGGCGACACCAATGCGCACTGGCTGCAGGAGCGCGGCGTGCGCATTTGGAATGAATGGGCCGATCCGGAAACGGGTGATCTCGGTCATATTTACGGCTATCAGTGGCGTTCGTGGCCTGATTACAACGGCGGTTTCATCGACCAGATACAGAATGCCGTCGACACCATCAAGTGCGACCCCAACTGCCGACGCATCATCGTGAGCGCTTGGAATGTGGCCGATCTGCCCAACATGAATCTGCCGCCCTGTCACGCCTTTTTCCAGTTTTATGTGGCCAACGGCAAGCTTTCGTTGCAGCTGTACCAGCGTTCGGCTGACACCTTCCTCGGCGTGCCGTTCAACATCGCCTCTTATGCGCTGCTTTGCATGATGATGGCACAGGTGTGCGGTCTGGAGCCCGGTGATTTTATCCATACGACGGGCGACACGCACATCTATCTCAACCATTTGGATCAGATTCACGAGCAGCTCAGTCGTGAGCCCCGTCCTTTGCCCCGCATGATTCTTAATCCTGACGTGAAAAACATTTTTGACTTTAAATATGAAGACTTCCAATTGGAGGGTTATGACCCTTGGCCTGCTATTAAAGGCGTCGTTAGCGTGTAGTATTTTCGGCTTCGCTCTAAAAGCTGAGGCCTCAAATCTGGTGACGTCCGAAGGAGCCTGGTGTTGGTTTGCCGATCCGCGTGCCACACATTATGAAAATGCTGCCGGTACCATCAAGGCTACTTACATCGGATACATCGATGTGCACGGCAATGTTAAGGCAACGCAGTACGACTGGCTGTCGCAGCGCAAGACGGACGTCCTTATCCGCTCGTGTTTTCAGCCCGACGACCACAACAACCCCACCTTCATTGTGCTGCCCGACGAGCGTGTGATGATTTTCTACACGCGCCACACGGACGAGCCCAAAATCTGGTATCGCATCTCGAAGAAGCCCGGTGACATCAGCCAGTTGGGCGAAGAGAAATATCTGGCAACGGCCAACAACACGACTTATCCCTCGCCGTTCATTCTGAGCGACGACCCCGAGCACATCTATCTCTGCTGGCGCGGCATCAACTGGCATCCCACCATCGCGCGTCTCACGATGCCCGATGCCAACGACAATTGCTCCTTCGACTTCGGTCCGAAGCAGATTGTGCAGTCCACCGGCGCACGTCCTTATGCCAAGTATCAGAGCAACGGCAAGGATAAGATTTACGTGAGCTATACCACAGGCCATCCGGACAATGAGATGCCCGACTGGCTCTATTTCAACGTGATTGACATCAACCACGGCAACGGCCCCATTCTGCGCGACCTCAAGGGCACACAGTTGAGCGTGATAAACAACGGCGTGTTCAACGTCAGCAAGACGGACTCGTATGCCAATGCCCATCCTGCTACTATAGTGGACAAGACGGCCAACATCCGCAACTGGGTGTGGCAGATTGCCCTCGACGCCGACGAGCATCCCGTCATCGCCTATCCGCATATCGACAACGCAAAGACGACACATGTTTATTGGTACGCCCGATGGAACGGTTCTTCCTGGAAAAACACCTGGGTGCAATACGGCGGTCACGCCTTCCATCAGAACTGGAACTCGACGGAGCTTTGCTACAGCGGCGGTATGGCCATCGACCCCGACAACATCAACGACCTCTACCTCAGCATTCCCACGAAGGACGGCCAGTATAACAAAGACGGCGTCTATGAGATATGGAAATACGTCATCGACGACAACGGCAATGTGGCTTCTTCGCAGCAAATCACTCAGAATTCACCGAAAAACAATGCCCGCCCGTATGTCATTCCCGGCACGAAAAACAGTCCTTTGAGACTGGTGTGGATGCAGGGTGACTACTACTATTGGATTGTGAAGCAGGGATTCCCTCTGGGTTATCCTACTGCCGTTTACAGCAATCATGACTGGCAAGAGAGTGTCTCAGACCTTTCGCCGTATGCCATCGACGGCATCAGCTTGAAGGCCGGGCGCACGCTGAATATGGCCGTTGCCATGAATACGGCACAGTATGAGGGCGTCATCGTGAAATCGGCCGACGGCAGTTTCAGTTATTCCCTTGACGGGAGTTCTTCATATCCGGTGCTGACTATCAACGGCACAGCCTACAGGAGTCAGAACCGTCTGCTCACGAGTGACGACTGGGCCACGCAGAGTAGCGGCACCAGCGGCGACAACCATCCCACCAAAGTGCCTGCATGGGTGCTGACAATGTGCTACGACGGGCAGAAACTCACCGTTTACCGCAACGGCCTGGCGGATCAGGTCATTGACATCGAAGGGCTTGACTTCGACAACCTGCTTGTCAGCGGCGACGGGTTCAATCACAAGTGCATTGCCGCCAATACATACAGCAAGGCTGCCAGTCCTCTGGAAGTGCAGAAACTGGTGTCTGCATCGCAGGAAGAGACGGCTCTTGACGCACTTCAACTGCCGGAGGAGGCACGCACCGATCTCGTGCTGCCCACGGTTTCATTCGGGCAGAACGTACGGTGGACTTCGTCCGATGAATCCGTCATCAGTACTTCCGGCATACTGAGGCCCTGGAAGAGCGACACCGAAGTGAGGCTCACGGCCACTGTGGGCGACAGGGAGCGTGTGTTCGACGTGAGAGTGCCTGTCCGCGACATCGCCAAAAACTTGCGCTATGCTCAGGCGGAAACACTCGATCTCACCGCAAACACAGCGACCGGTTTCTCCACCAACAAATACGGTCAGGCAGAAGAGGGGATGCTCGCAGGACTGCGTTCCTTCACCTTTCTTGTCACCGTAAAGGCCAATCGCCTCAGCGGAATGCCGCGCATATACGACTTCGGCTCGGCCTCGGGCAACAGCCTGTTTCTGAGAGCCAATCCGCTCTCGGCCGGCATCAAATACAACGGCGGCGCGACCACAATGGTGAACGCTTCAACGCAGTTGAAGGCCAACACGGAGACAAAACTCGCCGTCACCTATGATGCGGACACGCATACCACGCGCATATACATCAACGGAGAAGAGGATGTTGCCGGCGGTAACAACCTGAACGAGCCTTATATGTTGTATCAGCTGGCCAAAGATTCGCGCAACTACATCGGACGCACCCAATGGTGGGACACCAATGTGGCCAATGACAATCAGGACTTTTGCGGCATCATTAAGGACCTCAGGCTCTACGACCTGAAACTCTCACGCAAAGAAATCTGCCAGCTGCAGGGCATTCCTTATGAAGAAGAGGACTATCCCACGAGTCTCGTCAATCCCGACTTCGAGGACACCCACAGCGTGATGGCCGGCAGCGGTGTCAGCAGCGACCGCGCCATCTACATCCCCAAGGGTTGGAAGGTGAGCTATGCCAACGGCAATGAGAATGACATCACGGCGCTGGCTTCGGGCGATTTGTATTACAGCAATTTTTTCGCCGCCAAAGCGGACGCCGCCCGTTGCGGCAACAAAAGCTACTGGATTCGCCAGAACTGGGGCACTTCCGTCATCGGACTCTATCAGGACGTGAAGCTGCCGGAAGGAAAATATACGCTGACGGCCGACGTGTGGCGCAGCGGCAGCGGCGGCGATGTGCGCATCTACGCTCAGGTGGGAGAGGGCGCACGCATTACGGCCACTCCGCCTTCCAACCAGACGTATTGGCAGGAGGCTTCGCTCTCGTTCGAGACCGACGGAGAGACCGTTGTACGCATCGGTCTGGAGAACAACCATACGTCGAATGCCAACGAGAAGTTCGGCGGTTTTGACAACTTCCGTTTTGTCTATACGCCGACGGGGGTGGATGCCGTGCGTGCGGCGAATGGCTCTTCCGGTGTGAAAGGCGCCACGTATGATATGGCCGGACGTCGTGTGTCGGCCGACAAACCCGGCATTTATATCCGCGATGGGAAGAAGTTTGTTGTTTCCGATTGAATGTGACGGCATACAAGTAGGAGAGGTGACGGCTTTTGAGTCGTCACCTTCTTCTGAATGCGAGGGCCGCATGGCCGAACTCTCTTACTGCGTGGATGAGGCGTATCGCCGTCGCGGATTGGCCTCGGAGATGCTGAAGAGAGTCTGCGACAAACTGCTCCTTGAGGAGGGCTTCTCGGTCCTGTTTTGCAACTGCTATGCCGACAACGAGGCTTCCGTGCGTGTGATGCAGAAGGCCGGTTTCACGGATACGGGCAAGCTCGTCGTCGAGGAGGAAGCACCCGACCGTCCTATTCGGGTGTTCTTCAGAGTTTAGACCTGTCTTTAGAACTCGTAGCCGGCTCTGATGACAAGCGAACCGGTGGTGTTGGATGCATCATAGACCTCAGACTTGTCCAAAGGCATGAAGTCCCATACGTAACTGATGCCGGCATTCCAGCGCTTGTAGGTGAAGTTGACGCCTTCCGTCATACCCAGTTGGAAACGGTTGGCGCTGTAGATGTCGTCGTTGTCGCCGAACTGGTTCTCGCCGTCAATATTGTAGAGCATGTTGATGCCGAAGTTGATGCCGAGATACGGAGCAATCGTAAACAGCTTCTTGCTGCCGAGGGTGAAGCGCCAGGTGAAGGCCACGGGGATGTTCAGGCGGAGCACATCAAGGGATGCGTCGATGTCGCTTTTGTATTTGTGATTGTACTGCAGCTGTCCGCTCACTTCGATGTACATGGGCCACTTTTTGCTCAGGTGGATGCCGCGGGTGTAGCCGGCCGTCACGCCGTGGGCGGTGGATTCGGAACTGCGCCAGTAGAACATGTCGCTCATGAACATGGGAGCGTAGCCGACTTCCACACGGTTGTAGTCTTTGCCGGCAAGTATGTTGCTCTTGGCGCTTGCCGTTGCGACGGCTGTCACGATGGCGGCCGTCAGTAAAAGCATTTTTTTCATAGCGTTAATTCTTT
The DNA here is from genome assembly GCA_902791295.1 of uncultured Bacteroidales bacterium. Classification (GTDB taxonomy): domain Bacteria; phylum Bacteroidota; class Bacteroidia; order Bacteroidales; family Bacteroidaceae; genus Physcousia. The sequence continues at coordinate 15,979 of CADAVI010000024.1, forward strand.
ATCTGTTAAGAGGTATGTGGCGTGTCTCCCGTGCATTCAGAAGCCCCAACCCAGGCTCACCACCAGGTTGCCCATTCTGATTCGGGGCGTGTCGTCGCCGTAGGCGGCAATGGCTGCTCCCTGGTATTCGGGCAGGTATTCCCTGGCGTCGAAGGAAGAGAAGTTGCCCTGATAGCCTACACCCACCGTGAGGCCGATGACGCTGATGTTGACGCCCGCCTGCCAGCCCATCTGGAAGCGCTTGGGGTTGTAGGTGTATTTCAGGTCGAGGAAGTCGGTGATGACGTCGCCGCTGCGGTTGAAGAGGTTCTGGCCGCTGTAGGCATAGAGGTTGAAGCCGAAGTTGATACCGGCGTAGGGCGCGACGGCGAAAATCTTGGCAAACTCGAAGCGGTAGGTGAGGTTGACGGGTACGTTGAGACGCACCATCACGGTGGAACTGTTGAGTATGTCGTTAAGGACGGACGCGCCGGTGGGGTCCGCCTTGTCGAGTTCGTCAATGAAGCCGGGACACTTGCCGCCGTTCACCTGGATGCCGGCGCCGGCTTCCACGAAGAGGTTCTTGTAGGTCTTGATGCCGAGGGCCATGGACACGGAGCCGCCGTGCAGTGTCTGCGACTCAAAGCCTCTGACGTTAGACGAGAGATAGAGGGGCGTGTAACCCAACGAGGTGCGGATGTAGCCCAACTTGGCCTGTGCGCCGAGTGCGGCTGCAGCGAAAACAAAAAGGATGAGAATTTTTTTCATAGTCGTACGTTTCCTGAACGTTGTCATTAGTGATGAATGATATATGTTGCAAAATTATGAAAAAAATCTTAAATCCCGCAACATTATTTCTGAAAAAGTGTTCTTTTTACCCCATATCTTGACCGGAAGTGTCAGGATTGGCCTCCAAGCGGGCGTGCGTTGAACTGTATGTTCACCGTGCGGATATAGTCGCCGTCGGTGAAGGTGACGGCATCGAGCGTCTCGTTTACGCTGACGTAGCGCCTGGCCATGATGAAGGCGGTGAGGCTGGGGTAGGTGCTCTGGTTGCGAAGCAGCGCGCAGAGTTTCCGGTACTCGGCCCGGTCTTCCGCCGGGGCATCATCGGCCTTGGCGAGTTTCACCCAGGCGTGCACCCCTTTGCAGAGGGCGCCGAAGCGGTTGCTGTTGGTGATTTGTTTGTCGCTGAAGTCCTTGCCCGTGCGCGGATGGCGCAGCGTCACGGCGTAGGCTTTGCCCGTGAGGCGGTTCACCCGGATGTAGGTGTTGGAGGTTTTGTCGGCCCGACCGCGCATGCCGTTGTTGAGCCATAGAGGTACCATTTGTGCCATAGTCTGTTGTTTGGTTTATTGTTTGGTTTGTTGCTTCCTTGCTTCATACTATGGTCTCCGCCCGTTCTGACTCCTTTCTCATGACGGTCATCGGACGCTATTTTCCGATACATCACCGATACATGCCCGATACATCACCGATACATCACCGACAGATGACCGATAGATGAGCGGCTTCTGGAAACCGCTTGCAAAGGTACGGAAATAATGTGAAAACAGGGCAAAGTCTGTTCCGGAAAAGATGAAAAGACTCAAAATCCGCAAAAAAAGCACCTCCCGTCCGTCGCGGATGAGAGGTGCTGCCATTCTTAACAAGTAAAGTGTCCTTTTTTATAAAGACCTATAGGTGATTTGCTTTAGAATTCCCAGCCGAGGCCGATGGTGAGTGCACCGGTTGTAACCTTGTTATCACGACTGACTTCGTCCTCATCATAAAAACTGGTATAGTCGTTAGTGCTCTTTTTGTACAATGGCATGAAGTCAAAGGTGTAACCGATTTGGATGTTGAAGCGCTTGTAGGTGAAGTTAGCGCCAAGTTGCCATCCCAGTTGGAAAAAGTTTTCACCACTTGATTTGCCGTTATCTATCATACGTTTGCTGTCGTTGATGGGATTTAGGGCAAAGTTGAAACCGGTATAAGGGCTTATCTTAAAGTTGCCGCTTTGACCTATCGCAAATCGATACGTGGCGAGAAGCGGGATGCTGATACGCATGAGTTCCAAATGATTCGACTTCGGACCATAACTCCATCCTGCGCCAGTTTCAAGATAAAGGGGAAGGCTGTGCCCCAGTTGGAATCCGTGAATGTAACTGATGCCGGGTGCATTGTGAGTGTTTGACTTATTTGCCTTTACGCCATTTTCGGTGACGGTGGAGTACACGGGCGAATAGGTCAGCATGATGCGGTTGTAGCCAGACGGATTCCGACGCTCGCGGGGCGCGGGCTCTTCATAAATCTTGCCGGGAGCGGATGTGGCCAGCATTTTCATGATGCGGTCTTCCTCTCTGTTGGAACCTTTTTTCACTACGATGCTGGGAATACCCCGGAAGGCGGGGTTCGACCAAACGGTGTCTTCCAGCGAACGGTAGTTCTTGTACTTGGCAGGATGGCCGCTCACAGTGATTTTGCTTACTTTCGTGCCGAAGAAATTTCTCTTCTGTTCGATGATAAACTCGGGATCGACCAGCACATCGCTGTTGCCGTTTTCCTTCAGTGCCTTGTTTTCAGCGGCACGCTTGATGTTTGACAGACCTCCGCGTTGTTCAGCTTTGGTCGGTTCCATCGTGTAGTGGATGCGTTCGGGTGAGACGTCCAAATCCGCTACGGTGAAGTTCCTCACGGACGCATCGCTTTTCAGCGTGGTTGCCGTCTGCTGAACCACCGAGCAGGACGACATCGCCAGAAGTACGCTGCCTGCTATGATGATTGCTTTGGATTTCATTGTTCTAAACGGCTTTTGTGTTTTTTACTTAAAAAAACGGCGGGTGCTGCCGCTACTCTTGGCGTTTTTGTAGGTCAGGCGGAATACAGGGTTGCACCATACGCTGTCGTTCAGCGAACGGAAATTCTTGAACCTGGCGGGACGACCGCTCACGGTGATGCTGGTAATCTTCTTCTTGAAACCACTGCGGGTGATGGTGAATTCGGGATCAACCAGCAGGTCGTAATTGCCGTTCTTCAGAGCTTCCTGCTCAACAGCTTGCTTCACGTTCTCTTCGCCACCGCGCTGAATAGCCTTGGAGGGTGTTATCGTTGCGCTGACGCGCTCGGGTGAAACTTCCAGGTCGGCTACTGTAGCAGAGAGAAGACTGGCTGCACTCTTGCCGGTAGTGGCGGTGTAGCTTACGCTGGTGGAACACGATGTGAAAGCCAGTACGGCAACGCAGGCAAAAAATAACTTTTTCATGATGCGTAAAATTTGTAAAAGGTTAATAAAAAGTGATTAATAAATGTGAAATAACTGATGTTTAACGCTTTGCTGTATTAGAATTGTAACACAAATATACCTTTGCTGTATTAGAATTGTAACACAAAGATACATTTATTTACAGACATTAACACTTTGGGGTGTCGTCTGGTGGTTGACATGTAAACCAAGAGGAGATAGTCGGTAGTCAGAACGGACACCTAAGAGCCCGTCCGGCGCTATTCGGCGTGATGCCCCGCATGCAATTCCAGTTGATATTCAGCAAAGAAGTCGTGGTTGAGAATGCGGGAAATGCGCAGGAGCTGCATCGTGTCGATGCTGTAGTGCTCAAAAAGCTTGTAGATGTTGGTGCGCGAGCAGCCCAATTGGTGCGAAAAAGCCACGACGCTCATCCTGCGCTCCTTCATGACTTCTTTGATTCTGTTGCCTATGTGCATTTCTTTTGTAATATGTCACAAAATTAAAGCATTTTACATACATGAACACTGATGTATGTAGCCGGCTAGTTAACATGTAAACCAAAAGGCGACAGAAGGCAACTTAAATGGGTCAAAATCTGTCTCGTTGGTGCTGTTGTACTAACGGAAAGAGGTGAATATCAGCGGGGCAGCGTGAGCGAGAAGCGGCTCAGATGTGTGGTGCGGATGCGCCAGGGAGCGGGGTAGAGGTTGTTGATGCGGGAGCCGACGCTCTTGCCTTCGCCCAGAGGGAGGCCGGCATAAGTCAGCGTGACGGGACCGCGAGGCGCTTCCGTCCTCAGCGCTTCGCCGCGCAGATAGTGCAGCGCATCGTCGTAAGTGAGTGCCACGCAGTTCTCCGCACAGAGAGGCGCCTCATCCGAATCGTAGAGCACGTGCATCATGCGCATCGAAGGCAGCGGCCGATGTTCGCGAATCTCTTGGGGCATTGCTTCTCCCTGTTTCCGGATAGCGGCAATGTAAAAACCTTCGCCGCGGTCGCGTCCGGGCAGGAAGTGGCGCTCTTCCAGGAGCGTGCCGCCCAAAGTGTCGCAAATCCGGCGCACGTTGTCTTCGTCCTCGAAACGGTTGAAGGTGCAGGTGGAATAGACCAGCAGCGCACCTTCGCGCAGACAGGGCCAGACGGCCTCCACAATCTCGCGCTGAAGTGCGCTGCAGCGCATCACCGCCTCCGGGCTCCAGCCTCTGACGGCCTCTTCGTCCTTGCGAAACATGCCTTCGCCCGAACAGGGCACATCGGTCACAATGAGGTCGAAACAATCGGTGAAACGGGCAAAATCTGCGGGCATCTGCTGCGTCACGATGCAGCGCACGGGATAGTGTCCGGCGCGCATGCGTGTCCATTTCTGCACGTTCTCCGAGAGCACCTGGGCGCGTTTGGACATCGGCTCGTTGCAGAGCAGCGTCGAGCCCTCCGGAAGCATGCCGGCCAACAGCGTGCTCTTGCCGCCGGGCGCGGCGCAGAGGTCGAGGGCTTGAAGGGAAGTCTCCAACGCGGCATAACGGCGCAGGATTTCAGCGAGATACATCGACGAGGCCTCCTGCACGTAGTAGGCGCCGGCATGCAGCAGCGGATCCATCGTGAAGAGCGGACGGTCCGAGAGGTAGAAGCCCTCCCGACACCAGGGAACGGGTGCCAGCGTGAGCTCCGGTTCCTGCGGAAAACTATTGTTGTCAGCCGTTTGCGGCCTTTTACGGGGATTGATGCGGACGGAGACTTCGGGCTCCGTCTCCTGAAGCGCGTGAAAGAGCGCGGAAGCCGTTTCGCTGCCGTATTGCTCCTGCATCATGCGGATGAAATCTGGAGGGAGACTCGCGGCCATAGCGGCAGAGTTTTCAGCTGTTGGCTTCCTTGACCTTACGGAAGAGGTCGGAGGCGAAGATGAAGGAGTTGAGGCTCTCGTTGGTGGAGGACATGATTTCGTCCTTTGTACCTTCCCACTCCTTGACGCCGTTGGCCAAATAGATGATTTTCTCTCCGATGCCCATCACGGAGTTCATGTCGTGCGTGTTGACGACGGTGGTCATGTTGTACTCCTTCGTGATGGAGTGGATGAGCTGGTCGATGACGATGGACGTCTTGGGGTCGAGACCCGAGTTGGGCTCGTCGCAAAAGAGGTATTTGGGATTGAGCGCGATGGCGCGCGCGATGGCGGCGCGCTTCTGCATGCCGCCGGAGATTTCTCCCGGGAACTTGTTTTCGGCGCCGTCCAGATTGACACGCGAGAGGCAATATTTGGCGCGCTTGATGCGATCGGCGGTGTTCATGTCGGAGAACATGTCGAGGGGAAACATCACGTTCTCCAACACCGACATCGAGTCGAAGAGCGCCGCCGACTGGAAAATCATGCCCATCTCGCGATGGATGAGGGCCTTCTCCTTCTTGGTCATGGCGTTGATGTCGCGCCCGTCGTAGAGCACCTGGCCCGAGGTGGGCACAAAGAGTCCCACAATATTCTTGATGAGCACCGTCTTGCCCGAGCCCGACTGGCCGATGATGAGATTCGTCTTGCCGTCTTCAAACACGGCGTCGATGCCCTTCAGCACTTCGCGG
>CADAVI010000025.1 GCA_902791295.1 uncultured Bacteroidales bacterium
CCTACAAGAATCTGCTTTTCCCGCAGGCCACACTTATCACGCCCAACCATCATGAAGCCCGTGTCCTGCTCGGCGCCTCCGAACTGGGCGACCGTGAAGCCAGAGCTTTGGGTGAGTACGGCTGTTCGGTCATCATCAAGAGTATAGAGGAAGGTGACGGACTGGTGGACCTGTTCTACAACAGGCAGACCGACGAAGTGGTTCGCTACCGTAAGGAGCGTATTCCCACCAACAACGTCAACGGCACAGGCGACAGTTTCTCTTCGGCCATCGCAACCTATGTGGCGAAACGCTATTCCCTGGGCGATGCCGTGGCGAAGGGAGAAGAGTTTATCGACCGCGCCATCCGTTTGGGTGCGGAGTACGAGTTCGGTCACGGATTCGGACCGGTGCACCCCTGCTACATGGATGACCACGAGATGCATTGCCGCATTTATGACTGAGCGGAGTCTTGGATCAGCATCACGGTGCCTTTTGTGGCATTCATCCTGATGCGGTCGCCGTTTTTTAGCACTTTTGTGGCAGCTTTTACATTCACTATGGTTGGCAGACCGTATTCTCTTGCTACCACTGCTCCGTGGGACAGTGAAGAACCGATTTCAGTAATCAGTCCGTTGATGATGGAATAGTATGGTGACCAACCGATGTCGGTGAATTTGGCAACCATGATTTCTCCCTTTTGCAATTGGTTGGCATCATCTGCGCTACGAACGACGTGCACAATACCTTCGCATTCCCCGTTGGACACCGGCACTCCTTTCATTATGCCATCGTTGTTGCCATCGTTGAAAACATTGGCAACCGGTTTGCCGATGTATGTGTCATCGAATGAAAGTTCTTCCTGTACGGTGTATACTTTTCTTCTTTTGAGAGCAAGTGACAAGAGGACGGTGTCGCCGTCAATCAGTTTGCCGATTTCGGGATGTGTCAGAAAATAAATCAGGTCGGCATCCAGAAGCAAATTATTCGATACCATAAGGTCTGCTAAAATGGCGTACTGCTGCTTGAAGAGGTCTATGATTTGTATAAGTTGCGATTTGGTGTGTTCACGATCGACCACTCCCTGACGTGCTTTTTTCGCATAAGATATAGCGGCAATTTTGAGTAGCGGATTCTTTATGAAGGCAAATTCCTGCTTCAAATGAATCGTTTCTTCATGTTGTATGAGATTCTTAGGTGAGCGGATTATACTCTGGAGGTATTTCATCAGCGAGATGCTGTCGTCTCTCCAGGGCTTGTTTCGCATTTCCGCTTCCTTGATGCATCGGTGTCCGTGACGGGACAGAAAAGCCTCGTATGCAGCCCGGACATTCTCATGTTTGTTAATGTACTCCAGCAATTCTCCTGTGCTAAAGTCCGTCGCTCCGGGTTCATTCTGTTTGATCAGATTTGCCAAATCTTGCAGACGGGATAAAATGTCGGCACTTTCTATGTGAGGAATATTGCTGAGAAGGTGTGACAGAAACGATTGGTATTCACGTTTGTCTGGGAAGAATTTGTCCACCAGCCGATACAATGTGCTGCTGGCACTTCCGGAATATGCCGACGAGGCGTAATGATAGATGAGGCTCTCATCCAGATGGCGGATGTTTGCATCAATACTTTTGTAGAGTTCACGACAGGAAGACGTCTGTACAAACTTCACTTTGGACAAGACTTGATCAAACTTCTTCATCGCACGGTGCCCGGACAGCACGTAATTCAGAAACTTGACGGAATTGACAAACCGTATGACAGGGTTGGCTTTGGGAGGAGTGTCGGGAATATAATCGAAATAATATTCTCCCATGATGGAAAGATTCATGGCCTGTGGGTCTGCAATGCCAACCTTTGCATGCATATTGTAGAGCAGGTTCATGTCGAAAAACAGGTGTCCGGAGATGGAAGATATCAACTTCAGAGGTTCTTCTTCGTCGGGCGTCTTATAGACCCCGGCCACATATAGCATGTAACGCATTCCGTAGTCGATAGCCTTAACGGATGTGGAAAGGGTCAGCGGGGTGACGGCGCCCGGCATCATTTCGCCAACGTTTCGTTTGGTGAACAGATGTCCGCTTAAATCTTCATCGCGGTCGAACTCCTCAATATCTATGATTTCAGTGGTGATGGGGCGCATCTGAAGCAGTAGTAGTTTGTCGTCTTTGACAGCCCATTCAATATCCTTATCCTCGCCAAAAACACTTCGGATTTGTTTTCCCGTTTCATAGAGCATTTTCACCTCATGTTCTGAAAGCAGTTTGTCGCCGCAAGGAATATAGTTCTTACGGGATATTTCGTAGCGATGTGCTGTGACCTGTCCGGATACCAGGTTTTCCCCCTGGCCGCGAACAGCCTCTATCAGGATACACGCGCCGTTGGTTGGACTGGCGGTGAACAGAACACCCGCCTTATCGCTGTCAATCATCTCTTGGATCACCACATTCATGTCTCCTTTGCCGATGTCGAAATGACGGTTGTAATCATTCACGCGTTTGGCATCTCGGGACGCGATACATTTTTTGACACTTTCCGACAGTTGTGAACGTGAGATATAGAGAAAAGTCTCATATTGACCGGCATTGGATGCAGAGACCCCGTCTTCATTAGATGCAGAAGAGCGTACGGAAACCTGTTCGACACCCAAAGCATCAAATGCCTCAAGGAGTGCATTGTCGTCGATTGTATCGGTCTCGCTGACGACAAAACCTTTTGGGACGGAGAAACGGTTCTTTACCAGTAAATCCAATCCCATGGCTTTTCCGCCGACTTTCGGATACATGTCTACAGGCAGCTGCCCTAACTGATATATTTTCATCTTTTGATACTCTTTAAATCTCTGTGATTAAAGTATCGGTCTTGGTCTTTGTTGAAGCCGATTTCCAAAATGCCGCGACAGACATTTCCGTTAATATTGAATTCCGCCACATTCTCATGCAAGATATAACGGCCATCCTGGAAATGATAGCTCACACCGGTCAAAACTTTAGTATCGACGTCAATGACATGACCGTTGTTCAAAACCATTTTAAAATTCAGGCCAGAGGGGATAATACCTTGATTAACTTCTTCCAAATTGAGATTGGATTTGGACATGTAATGCAAGTTGTCCCCATTCCTATAGTGCCCCACTTCCAACACACTTAAAGCGGGATATGACACGAGAGAATAATTGAATTGGCAGGGCGCAGAAACAGCCATCAGCCAGAGGTGATTGTTCATATAATTCCAATCTCTCTTTCCGAAAGAGTGATCACGCACACAGGGCAGGTAAAAGGGGACGGTGATGTTATTCAATATCATACGGCCATCCAAGATGCCTTCCTGTTCGTAGTGGCACTGTCCGCTGATATTCTGCAGGTTTTCAAAAAAAGCTCTGTTCCAGCACTCGTTGGCAATGCCGATAGCCATCCGCTCGGCAGGCATGTCGGTGGTGAAATCGACAGGAGGCCTTACGGGATGAAATTTAGCATGAAAGAGGATGTTGTCTTTTTCGTTCACGATGCCGTGAAAAGACAATTCCCAACTGTCGCCGCTCTTCTCTATATGAAGGGGGGATTTACCACTTGCGAATGATTCCTCCTTCAGGGTATGGATTTTACCGTCCAAATAGACGACAAACCATGTTTCGTCCACACCGGTTCTTTTGCCCAACCGGACGAATAGCGACATCTTTTCATCATGCGCCGAAAAATAGTAGGAATTATTCATCAAAGAATCTGCATCATCCTTCAGTGTGAAGTTCTCTGCATATTGGAGGTCAAAAGGATGCTGTTTGACTCTCTTCTCAATGATTTTGGATATAATTTTCTTTTTCAGGTGGAAAAACATCATGAATTGAATTAACTGCCCAACATGTTGATTGATACCAATAAGGCTGAAAACTATCGGATGAAGTCAGTCCAGATTGGGCGCTCCGCTGCAGGATGGCCCAGTTCCTCCACCGAGAGACGTCGCAGCATCCAGGCCATATTTTGCCCCAAAGTGCGCATCGTCTGCATGCCCTCTTCGTCGAGAGCGGCTTGACCGGCAGAAGTGCCGTAAACCGTGTTCCAGTTTTGCGAGGGGACCAGCGGCATGTTGTTCATCGTGAAATATTTGTTGAGGCGGTCGAAGGCCGAAGAAGCGCCTTCGCGGCGGCACACGACGATGCTGGCGCCGGGCTTGTAGGCCAAAGTGTGGCGCATGGAGTAGAAGAGGCGGTCGAGCAGGGCGCAGAGTGCGCCGTTTGGGCCGCCGTAGAAAACCGGCGATCCGATGACGAGACCGTCGATGCCGTCCTTGATGCTGCGCCAAAGGCGAAAGTACAACTCATCGCTGTATGTACACCGTCCCGTGCGGCCGCACCAACCGCAGGCAATGCAGCCCTGAGCCGGTTGTTTGCCGATAGAGATGATGTCCGTCTGAATGTCTTCGCGGTTGAGCGCTTGCGCTACTTCGCTGAGTGCCAGGAACGTGTTGCCGTTTTCGTGCGGACTGCCGTTGATGAGGAGTACTTTCATGATGTTTGTCAGAGCTTTAATGCAATTATGTCGCAAATATAGTATTTTTTCCGGTGAAACAGAGAAGATTGAAAAATTTAGTTGTAAATTTGCAGCAAAACAACAAATATAAAAGGCATATCGCAATGAAAAAGCTGCTTTTTTCCCTGTGGGTGTCCGTATGTGTGTTCTCACTGTGGGCCCAACAGCCGGCATTTCCCGGTGCTGAAGGCTACGGCGCATACGCTTCGGGTGGCAGAGGCGGTCAGGTGGTACACGTGACGAATCTGAACGCTGCCGGCACTGGATCTTTGGCTGACGCTGTGAGCCAGTCGGGGCGCTTCGTCGTCTTTGACGTGGGTGGTGTGATTGATATCACCGGCAAGAGTATCACCATTGCCAGCAATGTCACCATCGCCGGGCAGACGGCTCCGGGCGAGGGCATCACCGTCTACGGCGGTCGCGTGATTGCTTCGAACGCGAAGAACGTCATCATACGCTACCTCCGTATGCGTGGCGGCAAGAGTGTAAACAGCAGCAAGTGCACTCTGACGCTGGACGGATGTCAGAACCTCATCATGGACCATTGTTCTGTGTCGTGGGGGCCGTGGGACAACGTGCACATCAAGGACGCCAACAACATCACCTGGCAGTATTGCATCAACAGTGAGGGCATTGAGCCCCAGCGCTTTGGCTCCATCACAGACGGCACGCGCAACTGGACCATACATCATTGTTTGTGGGCCAACAACAAGAGCCGCAACCCGAAGATGAAATGCTTCCTGCAGTACTACAACAACGTGGTGTATAACTACGGCATGGGCATTATCGGTGGACACTCGGCTGCCGACAACTATCAGGACGTGATGAACAACTACTTCATTGCCGGCCCCAACGGTTCAGCGAAATACTTCGACGACTGGACGGCTACCGACCACCTCTACAGCAGCGGCAACTATTTTGACGGCAACTGCGACGGAGCGCTCAACGGCACGCTCATCTCCGACCACCACAACGCCACTCCTATGTCCAGCCCCAACTTTGTGACCACACATCCGATGAACGTGGAGTCGGCCGAGAATGCCTATTATCACATCGTGGATCATGTGGGTGCTTCGCGCGTCAGAGACATTCACGACAGGCGCATCCTGGAACATCTGACTTCGCTCGGCACCAAGGGGGCGTTCATCGCCAATGAAGACAACGTGGGCGGTATCGGTACTGTGGCCAACGGTCCCAAACCCGCTGACAGTGACAACGACGGTATGGCGGACGACTGGGAGAGTGCCAACGGACTTAACCCCAAGGTGAACGATGCCAATCTCTACACCCTCGGCGGCGGATACACCAACATCGAGCACTATGTCAATAGTCTGGCACAGAAGACAACCTACATTATGCCGCCCCTCAATTTAAAGGCAGAACTGACAACGCCGACGGAAGTGAAACTGAGTTGGACGTTGGGTGATGCAGAGGGTGTCACGGGACTGGTGGTGGAGCAGTCGGAAGACGGCAGGAATTTCACAGAGCTGCGCCGGCTCCCGGTCACAACACAGCAGACGCTTGTCTCCGGACTGGTGGCCGACAAGGTGTACTACTTCAGGATGAAGGCTGTGGGACAGGACGGCGCGGAATCGCTCTATACCCCCACGGCGGCTGTGAATGACGAATACATGAGACCTGCCGGCGGCACATTGCCGGGCACGAACCCCTTCACACCCAAGGAAGGAAAATTCTATCGTATTATCAGCTATGCCACCATTCCTTATAACAGTGGCACCACTTTTCAAGGCACACCTAAATACCTCACCTTCAACAGTAACGGCACACTGGGTTCGACTGAGAGTTTCCTTTGGGACGACCCCAATCTGATGTGGATGATTACACCGGTGGAGGAAGGTGTGACCATATGTAACTACGGCAACAAGAAATACGTCGCCGCACGCAATGCCGGTATTGACGGCGCCGACCGCATCGGCATGTCGGACTCACCGACAACGCTCACCATAAACTATACTGGCGATCAGCAGCCGGCACAATCGGGGCTCTACGGCGGTGTGTCGCTGTATCGCATCAATAGTGCCGCTGCCAACAATCAGCAGATTCGTGCCCGCGGTTTCGTTGACGATTGGTTTTGGGGCTCCGGCACCTTTGATCGTGCCGACATGGTGTTTACTTTTGCCGAAGTGGACGCGTCCCGTGTAAAGTTGTTTCTTACGCGCTTTAACGAGGCGCTGAAGCAGGCGAGGGATTTGGCCAACAGCGCTCAGACCGACGTCACCGGCGGATATCCCACATCGGCTCTGAATGCAATGATGAACGTGGTGGCTGCGGCTGAGGTGTTTGCAGAAGGCATTGACGGGCAGACGGAACAGGAAGATGTTGACGCTCAAACGGACGCGCTCAATGGAGCCGTGACGCAATTCAAGAGTCAGCAGATTCGCACCTTCGAGGGATTCTCCACGGATATGGCCTACAACATCTACAGCTACGGTGTTGCCTCCGGTGACGGTACGGCGACGGCTGCCCCGACGACGTCCCGCCGTTATCTCTATGCGCTCAAATCGGCAGACGGCAAACGCGACTCGCTCTGTTACCGTATCGGTCTTTCGGAGAGCGACTTCTCCGCAGGTCGTAAGGATGCCGTATATAAGAGGGATAATGCGCTGTGGGTGTTTGAAGAGGCTGAGGAGCCCGGCTACGTCTATGTTCGCAATCTGCGTTACGGCAGTTACATGCGCATTGAACGAACGCTGTCAACGGAGCCTGTGAGCATTTATCCTTACTACTCAAAAGACGACAACGGTAAGAAGGCTTTCTTTATGTATGCCAACAACAATCGCAACCGCCTCTTCAATGTGGGCAATGCTGTTGATGCTTCGGGCGGCCCGATAGACTTCTTTGCCCTTTCGGCTGACCGCACACGCCTGCGTTGGGTTATTGAAGAGACAGAGTTCGAATCCAATCTGCCTCCTACGGACGTTCAGAGTGTAAAAGGAAGTAAGGTCGGAGCCGCTCGGGTGCGTTATTTCAACCTGCAGGGCATTGAGCTTCGCCAGCCTCCCCGTCAGGGCCTCTTCATCCGACAGACGGAAGCATCGGACGGCAGCGTTCATGCAGAGAAAATTATGAAATAGTAAACAAAAAGATAATGAAACAGACCACTTTTGAAACTTGGGGCGTATGCGCCAAATTCATCAATTTTGATATGGACGAAGAACATCGTCTGCACAACGTGAGATTCATCGGAGGCTGTCCCGGCAACACAATGGGATTGGGGCTCTTGCTCGAAGGACAGCGCGCGGAGGATGCTATCGAAAAGCTTAAAGGCGTGCGTTGCGGCACGAAACGCACTTCGTGTCCCGACCAGTTGGCTCAGGCGCTGGAGAAGGAACTGAATGCGGTTAAGGGTTAAAGATTGATACAAATCGTTAAAAGAAATAATGTATGGCACATATCTGTGAGAATTGCAAGTTCCGGGCACACTACGACAAAAAGCCCGATTCGCTTTTGGGCCGCTTCTGGCGTTGGCATATCAACTATTGTCCCGGATGGCGGAGTTATTTCACCCGATTGAGTGATGAAAGAAAAGAGGAAATGAGGAAGAAATACGACTTCCACAAGTATTAAAGCAGCCCTTCCGGCGTCAAATAAAGCCTGTCAGACGAAAAAAGTCGGCAGGCTTTTTCTGTTGTTCCACAAAAATGTTGTATTTTTGCGCACGAATTATATTAAATAAAACAAGAAAGATATGCTGAGAATAGCCGTACAGAGCAAAGGACGTCTCTTTGAAGACACGATGGCGTTGCTGGCAGAGGCCGGCATCAAGGTGCCCTCGTCGAAGCGCACGCTTCTGGTTGAGAGTCCCAATTTTCCCATAGAAATCCTCTATCTGAGAGACGATGACATCCCGCAGTGTGTGGCCACCGGTGTGGCCGATCTCGGTATCGTAGGTCAGAACGAGTTTGAGGAGCGCGGAGAGGATGCCGACGTTGTACGTCCTTTAGGTTTCTCCAAGTGCCGTCTTTCGTTGGCCATTCCCAAGGTGGTGGCTTATCCCGGTGTGAGATGGTTTGAGGGCAAGAAGATTGCCACGTCGTATCCCAACATTCTCAAGCGTTTTCTTGAGAAGAACAAAGTGAACGCTCAGGTGCACGTCATCACCGGCAGCGTAGAAATCAGTCCGGGCATCGGTTTGGCCGACTGCATTTTTGACATTGTCTCCAGCGGCAGTACGCTGGTGAGCAACAACCTGAGCGAAGTGGAGGTGGTGATGAAGAGCGAAGCCCTGCTGATTGCCACCAAAGGTCTCTCAGCAGAGAAGAAAGCCACATTGGACGAATTGCTTTTCCGCATCGAAGCGGTGAAGCAGGCCGAGGATAAAAAATACGTGATGATGAACGTGCCCACGGAGTCCCTCGAAGATATTTGCCGTGTGTTGCCCGGAACGAAGTCCCCCACTGTGATGCCGTTAGCCACGGAGGGGTGGAGCAGCGTGCACACCGTGATTGACGAGAAAACGTTTTGGGATTGCATCTCGAAACTCAAGGAACTGGGTGCACAGGGTATTCTTGTGATGCCCATTGAAAAGATGATATTGTAAGAGATGATTCGCATAATCACCGATAACAGGATTCCCGAAAGGCCTCGCAAAAGTGTGGCCGAATTGGAAGATGTGGTGCGTGCCGTGCTTGATGATGTGAAGAAGCGCGGCGACGAAGCCCTGAAAGAGTATGAGGAGAAGTTCGACAAAGTGCGTCTCTCTCAGTTGGCAGTGACGCCCGAAGAGATGGACGAGGCCGAGACGCTGGTGGATGCTTCTCTCAAGGAGGCCATTGTGCTGGCTCATCATAACATCGAAACTTTCCATCGCTCTCAGCTGTTCGAGAGCCGTCGCATCCGTGTGACAGACGGCGTTGAGTGCTGGCAGAAGGCTGTTGCCATCGAAAAGGTGGGGCTTTATATCCCAGGAGGTTCTGCTCCGCTTTTTTCCACCGTATTGATGCTCGCCACGCCGGCCAAGATTGCCGGATGTCGTGACATCGTTCTGTGCACGCCCCCTCAGCGTGATGGCAAGGTGAACCCCGCGGTGTTGGTTGCGGCCCGTGTTGCCGGCGTAAAAGCCATCTACAAGTTGGGTGGTGTGCAGGCGATCGGTGCGATGGCGTACGGTTCAGAATCCGTGCCACGCGTGAGCAAGATTTTCGGACCGGGCAATCAGTTCGTGATGTGTGCCAAGATGACTGTCAGCCAGGAGGGTGTTGCCATTGACATGCCCGCAGGCCCGTCTGAGGTGGCAGTTGTGGCCGACCGGACCTGTCACGTTGATTTTGTGGCCGCAGACCTGCTTTCTCAGGCAGAACACGGACCCGATTCTCAGTGTGTACTCTTCACCGATTCGGCAGAGGTGGCCCGGCAAGTGAGTGAAGAAGTTGAGCGTCAATTGAATCAATTGCCCCGAAAGGAGATTGCCGCAAAGGCTTTGGAGAACAGTGCCATCCTCGTGGTGAACAGTATTGATGAAGCCATGCAACTCTGCAACGAATATGCTCCCGAGCATCTTATCCTGGCTATGGACGGTGCAGAACAATGGGCCGAGAAGGTGGTGAATGCCGGCAGCGTGTTCATTGGACATTGGGCCTCGGAGAGTGCAGGCGATTACGCCAGCGGCACCAATCATACACTGCCCACAAGCGGCTACGCCAAAGCCTACAGTGGTGTAAATCTCGATTCGTATATGAGAAAAGTGACCTTCCAGAAGTTGTCGAAGGAAGGCATTCGTGCTATCGGACCTGCCGTGGAAGCGATGGCTGAAGCCGAAGGACTGGATGCACACAAAAATGCAATGACACTGAGATGCAAAAGCTTGTAAGAAAAAATATTTGGGCGCTTCAGCCCTACAGTTGTGCCCGCGACGAGTTTCGCGGCAGGGAGGCACACGTTTTCGTGGATGCCAACGAGAGTCCTTTCAACACGGGCTACAACCGTTATCCCGACCCTTTGCAGGAAGAGATTAAGTCCCTGCTGGCTCCCATTAAGAACGTGCATCCCGATGAGATTTTCCTGGGCAACGGTTCGGATGAAGCCATCGACCTGGTCTATCGAATCTTTTGCGAGCCCCGTGTGGACAATGTGGTGGCTATGGCGCCGAGCTACGGCATGTATGAGGTGTGTGCCGACATCAACGATGTGGAATACCGCAAGGTGCTCCTCGACGAGAACTTCCACCTGCACGCCGACGCCATGCTGGCAGCTGCGGACGAACACACCAAGGTGATGTGGATATGCTCACCCAATAACCCCACCGGCAACGACATGGACCGCAAGGAGGTGAAGCGTCTCTTGGACGAGTTCCCCGGCATTCTTGTGGTTGATGAGGCCTATATCGATTTCTCCGCTATGCGTTCGCTGCGCGAGCTGGTGAGGCTTTATCCGCGCCTGATTGTGCTCAACACTTTCTCCAAGGCGTGGGCCAGCGCATCGGTGCGTTTGGGCATCGCTTTTGCGCAGCCCGAAATCATCGCGTTGTTTAACAAGGTCAAATATCCCTACAATATCAACCTGCTGACGCAGCAATATGCGCTTGATTTACTTCACAACAGCGAAAAGATTCAGCGTTGGACGAACGACGTGAAGCGTGAAAGAGAAATCGTGGTACCGGCACTCAAAGAGGTGAAGTGTGTGGTGAAGGTGTATCCCACCGACGCCAATTTCGTTTTGGTGAAAGTGACAGATGCCGTCCGCATCTACAACTACCTGGTGGATCGCGGCATAGTGGTGCGCAACCGCAACAATGTGCAATTGTGCGGCAATTGTCTGCGCATCACCATCGGCAGCAAAGAAGAGAATAATGAAGTGTTGGGCGCACTGCGCTCATTTCGAGTGATATGAGAAGAATTTTGTTCATCGACCGCGACGGCACCATCCTCCGTGAGCCCGAGGATGAGCAGATTGACAGTTACGAGAAGTTTCACTTCGTCGAAGGTGCCATCGGCGCTCTGTCGTTCATCCGTCGTCACACCGACTACGAATTGGTCATGGTCTCCAACCAGGACGGATTGGGAACATCATCTTATCCCGAGAAGGATTTTTTGCCCACACAAAACCTGATGCTGGAAATCCTTAAGGGTGAGGGCGTCACGTTTGATGACATCCGAATTGACCGTTCTTTTCCCGAGGATAATCTGCCGACGCGAAAGCCCGGCACAGGAATGCTTTCAGACTACATCGGTAATCCCGATGTGGATCTTTCCGGCAGTTTTGTTATCGGTGACAGAGAGAACGACCGCAAACTGGCAGAGAATTTGGGCTGCCAGTACCTCTTCCCCGACTGGAAGAAGGTGACCGAAATCGTTTTTGCCGGCGATCGCAAGGCTTCCGTTGTGCGCCGCACCAAGGAGACTGATATCACCGTTGAGCTTTGTCTCGACGGGGAGGGACGTGCCGACATCCAAACCGGTTTGGGCTTCTTCGACCACATGCTGGAGCAGATTGCCAAGCACGGTAATATAGACCTCATGATACGCTGCAAGGGTGACCTGCATGTGGATGAGCACCACACGATTGAAGACACGGGGCTGGCTCTCGGTGAATGTCTGTTGAAAGCTTTGGGCGACAAACGTGGCATTGAACGCTATGGCTACTGCCTGCCGATGGACGACTGTCTTTGTCAGGTGGCGCTCGACTTCGGCGGTCGTCCTTGGCTTGTATGGGATGCGGAGTTCAAGCGCGAGAAGATAGGAGAGATGCCCACGGAAATGTTCCTGCATTTCTTCAAGAGCCTGTCCGACGCAGCACGTATGAATCTTAATATCAAGGCGGAGGGTGACAACGAACACCACAAGATAGAAGGTATCTTTAAGGCTTTGGCCCGTGCGCTCAAGATGGCCGTCAAGCGCGACATCGAACATTTCAATCTGCCTTCGTCCAAAGGAGCACTGTAAAGCAAAACGATGAACAATAGAAATCTGACACCGATATTTCTCGTTGTGGCGATGGTGGCGGGCATCCTCATCGGGACGTTCTACGCCTCTCATTTTATGGGTAACCGACTGAACATCATTAACACGGGAAGCAACAAACTCAACTACCTCCTGCAGCTGGTGGACAACAACTATGTGGACACCGTGGATATGTCGGAAATCGTGGAGGAGTCAATGCCTTTGATTCTCTCAGAGCTTGATCCCCATTCGGCCTATATTCCTGCCAAGGACGCAGAAGCAGAGACGCAGGATCTCAAGGGATCCTTTTCCGGTGTCGGCATCACGTTCAGCATGGTGAAGGACACCGTCAACGTGATGAGTGTCATCAAGGGAGGTCCTGCAGAAAAAGTGGGACTGGTGAGCGGCGACCGCATCATTTCTGCCGACGGTGTTTCACTGGTGAAGATGGATCAGACGGAAGTTATGCGTCACCTCAAAGGCGAGAAGGGTACCACCGTGCGTCTGAAAGTGATGCGTCCCGGGCAGAAGAATCTGCGCAGCTTTGCTGTTGTGCGCGGCGACATCCCTGTGGTGAGTGTCGATGTCGCGTATATGATTGACGAGACGGTCGGATATATTCACGTGAAGAATTTCGGAGAGCAGACTTTCGGCGAATTCCTCACGGCGATGGCTTCGCTCTCTGTGCAGGGTATGAAAGGCCTTGTACTCGACCTGCGCGGCAATCGCGGCGGCTATATGCATGTAGCCATCCAGATGGTCAACGAGTTTCTGCCCGATGATTGTCTTGTTGTTTACACAGAAGGACGCCGTTCTCCGCGTGAGGACTACTACAGTGACGGGCGCGGCTCGTTCAGTTCTTTGCCTCTTGTGGTGCTGACCGACGAGATGAGTGCTTCGGCTTCGGAGATTTTTGCCGGCGCCATTCAGGATAACGACCGCGGCACCATCGTCGGGCGCCGCACTTTCGGCAAGGGGCTCGTGCAACAGCCTATGGAGTTCCGCGACGGCAGCATCGTGCGTCTCACGGTGGCGCGTTATTACACCCCTTCCGGTCGCTGTATCCAAAAGCCCTATGAGAACGGAAAGGGTGAAGACTATGAGAATGACCTCATTGCTCGTTATGAGCGCGGCGAGTATTTCTCGGAAGACAGCATTCATCAGGACGGTGAGGCCTACGAAACTTCCCTCGGCCGTAAGGTTTATGGCGGAGGCGGTATTATGCCCGATATTTTCGTGGGCGAAGACACTACCGGCGTCACTTCATATTATAAGGAAGCGCTCTACCTGGGGCTGGTGCGGCAGTTCTGCTATGATTTCACAGACCAGAACCGCCCCCTGTTGCGCCGCTACAAGTCATCCGGCGAGTTGGCCGCTTATCTAAAAAAGCAGGATTTGCTGGAGCGTTTCGCTTCGTACGCAGCGTCACACGGTTTGGTGCGTCGCAACCTCATGTTACGAACAAGTGCACGTCTCTTCGAGAAGAACATCCTCTCCAGCATCATCTACAACATGCTGGATGTGGAGGCTTTTCAGGAATATGTCAACCTCACGGATGCAACGGTGCTGAAGGCTCTTGAGGTTCTTCATTCGGGGACTTCTTTCCCCGTCGCTCCCACAGACGATACACAAAGCCAACCAGAAGTATTGCAATAAACCAGACGAGCGACTCGTCGCCGGTGAACCACCACCAGGCGGCGTGGAGCACACACACCACGGGAATCACCCACAGAGGACCTTTGTCGCGCGATATGATCCAGTAGAGCACAATGAAGGACAGCACGCAGAGCACAATCTGTCCGTTGTATAAGCTTTCGGAAACCATTTCTTTTCTTTTTTCGTTGAACTATTTCATTTCCGTACGTCCGGCCAATGCGCGCCCCAACGTGATTTCGTCGGTGTATTGCAACTCATCGTTCTGAGCGATGCCGCGCGCCAGCACTGTTACCTTGGGCATGGGGCGGTGGACGCCTTCCACGCTGTCCTGAATCTCTTCGCCGGCGGAGGGCATAAGTGCCTGAATTTGTCTGAATATGTAGAATCCGGTGGTGTCGCCTTCCATCGTGGGTGAGAGGGCCAAAATGATTTCGCGTATGTTGTCGCGGCGGATGCGCTGCATAAGCGATTCGATTTCCAAATCGCGGGGGCCGATGCCGTCGATGGGCGAGATGACACCGCCGAGCACGTGATATACACCCCGGTACATCTGTGTGGCTTCGATGGCCATCACGTCTTCGATGGTTTGCACGACGCACACCATCGCGTGGTCGCGTCGCGGGTTGGCACACACCTCACACAGCTCGCTGTCGGAGATGTTGTGGCATTCGCGGCAGTAGTGCACCTCCGAACGCAATGTGGCCAGTGCTTCGGCCAGTGCCAGTGTCTGTTCTTTTTCCTGGCGCAGCAGGTGCAACACCAGACGCATCGCACTCCTTCTTCCGATGCCCGGTAGCCGCGAGACTTCCTCTACGGCTTTTTCCAACAGCTTTGACGGATAGTTTACCAAGACACTGTATGTTATTTAAGATGAAGCACTTCAATGCCAGCTTGGCGCAGCAGATTTACGCCGTCGGTCAGGCGGTATTCGCGGTCGTAGACCACACGGCGTATGCCTGACTGGATGATGAGTTTGGCGCACTCGATGCAGGGCGAATCGGTCACGTAGAGCGTGGCGCCGTCGCTGTTGTTGCCAGAGCGTGCAATCTTAGTGATGGCGTTGGCTTCGGCATGAAGCACGTAGGGCAGCGACACGTTGTTGTCGTCCTCGCATTTGTTGGGGAAGCCTGTCGGCGTGCCGTTGTAGCCATCGGATATAATCATCTTGTCTTTGACAATCAGCGCGCCCACCTGGCGGCGGGTGCAGTAGGAGTTTTCGCTCCATATGTGCGCCATCTTGATGTAGCGATGGTCGAGATCCTGTTGTTTCTTATCCATTGGTTTGCGGTTGTTTGGCTGATGGTGGTGTGATGCCGTTGCGGCGCAACAGAGCCTCTATGGTGGGTTCTCCGCCTCGGAAGCGCTTGTAGAGGGTCATCGGGTGTTCCGTGCCGCCGCGCGAGAGAATGCAGTCACGGAAGCGCCGTGCCGTCTCGGGATTGAAGATGCCTTCTTTCTGGAACACGCTGAAGGCGTCGGCGTCAAGCACTTCGGCCCATTTGTAGGAGTAGTATCCGGCGGCGTATCCGCCCGACATGATGTGTCCGAAACGGGTGGACATACAGCTGCCGGGCAGCTGGGGGAAAAGCTGCGCGCGGCTCCAGGCCTTTTCCTCGAAGGGGATGATGTCTTCGGTGAGCGGCTCCTGCAGCGTGTAGTAGGCCATGTCGAGCAGTATGAACGACACCTGTCTGATGCAGGCGTAGGCCACCATGAAGTTCTTGGCTTTCATGATGCGACTGATGAACTCTTCGGGCAGAGCTTCGCCGGTCTCGTAGTGACGGCCCAGAGTGCGCAGGAATTCAGGCTCCATGACGAAGTTCTCCATAAACTGCGAAGGCAGTTCGACGAAGTCCCAATAGACGTTGGTGCATGAGAGACCCTCGAAACGCACCTTGGAGAAGATGCCGTGGAGTGCGTGGCCGAATTCGTGGAGGAAGGTCTCCACTTCGCCCAAAGTGAGCAATGCGGGTTTCGTCTCCGTAGGTTTCGTCACGTTGAGCACGATGCTCACGAGCGGCCTTATGTCTTTGCCCGTATCGAGGTCGATCCACTGTTCGCGGTAGCTTGTCATCCAGGCGCCAGACTGCTTGTTGTCGCGGGGGAAGAAGTCTGCGTAGAGCACAGCCAGGAACGTGCCGTCGGCGTCTCTCACCTCATAGGCCTTCACGTCGGGGTGATACACCTCAATGTCCGGGTTTTCGGTGAAAGTGATGCCATAGAGTCTGTGGGCCAGGCCGAACACGCTCTCCTTCACGCGGTCGAGCGGGAAGTAGGGGCGCAGCATTTCCGAGTCGAGGTCGTAGCGTGCCTTGCGCAGTTTGTGGCTGTAGTAGGAGAGGTCCCACGGCTCCAGTTTGAACGTTCCGCCGCCGGCCTTCATTTCCTCGCGGGCGAAGTCCTCTATCTCTTTGACCTCCTCGCGCGCTTTGGGCATGTAGGCCTCCAAGAGCTGCTCCACCAGCGTGTCCACGTGTTCCGTGTCTTGGGCCATACGTTCTTTCAGTGCAAAGTCGGCGTAGCATTTGAAGCCCAGCATCCCGGCTATTTCGCGGCGCAGGTTGACAATCTGGCGCACGATTTCGAGGTTATTCCACTCGCCCGAGGTGCACAGCGTGGCCATTGCGCGGTAGACTTTTTCTCTGAGGTCGCGCCTGACGGCGTATTGGAGGAAGGCGGAATAGGATGGACCCTTCAGTGTCACCACCCATCCTTCCAGCCCGCGGCTCTTGGCCTCCATCGCCGCTGCTTCGAGGGCGCTTTCGGGCAGTCCGCTGACCTCTTCTTTTTCTGTCAGATGCAGAGCGAAAGCATTGGTGGCGTGCAGTTCGTTTTGCGAGAACTGCAGCGTGAGCATGCCCAGTTTTTTGCGCTTATCGGCCAATATTTTCTTCTCGTCTTCGGGCAGCAGTGCACCGCTGCGTGTGAAGCCTTCGTAGGCGTCATCGAGCAGTTTTTGTTCCTCCGGCGTGAGTTCGCGTCCGGGGTTGTCGTGCACGGCCTTGATGCGCTCGAAGAGACGCGTGTTCATCGCGATGCGCGATGCGTGTTCCGAGAGCAGGGGCTGCATTTTCTGCGAGAGGGCTTCCATCTCGTCTGTACGACAGGCCGAGAGCAGGTTGAAGAATACTCCGGTGGTGCGGGAGAGCAGTCTTTCGCTACGCGTCACCAGGGTGTTCTCGAAGGTTGGCGTCTCGGGGTTGGAGACGATGCGCTCAATCTCTTCGTCTTCCTGCTTCATGCCTTCCGTCATTGCCTCTTCGTATTCCTCGAAGCGGATGCGCGAGAAGGGGATGCTGTCGTGGGGTGTGTTGTATTTGTTTTCTATGAATATGTTAGCCATTGATGATGATGGTTTCACGTTTGAGTTCTATTTTTCCTTCCCGGGCCAGAGCGTTGAGCGTGCGTGAGAGCACGAGGCGTGAGACGTCGAGTCTCTCGGCCAGCGCCGTCATCTTCAGGTGGAGCGTCAGGCGGCTGTCTTTTCCGAGACGCACGCTGCGGACGAAGCTCCGGAGTTTTTCCTCCACCGTGCGCGGCACCTCCAAAGGGGTGCTCCTGCGCTGCAGTGACGAGGAGAGCAGCGTCATGTAGTTGAGCCGCACGATGGCATTGCGCAGCAGATGGTGCACGACGTTTTCCTTCGAGATGTAGAGTATCTCCAGCGCCGTCTCGGCCCTCCAGTCCGCCTCTGTCGTGTTGTTCAGACCGAAAAGTCTTTCCGGCTCGATGAGCATCGGGCCATCCAAATCCTCTTCCATCCACGAGGTGCTCCGCCTGACTCTTCCGCTCACGATCCACAGCAGCCCTTTCGTGCGTTCGCCGGCGATGAGCAGTTTCGTGCCGGCGTCGATGGGCTCGATGCTGAATGGGAAGCGGTCCTGCAGTTCCAGCAGGTCGGTGCTTGAGATGCCGGTGAAGAGCGGCAGTTGGACTATTCTTCCGTACATATCAGTTCGGCTTTCAGTTCGGGATGTGCGCGGAGCACGGCCTGTGCCTTCTCGCGTCCCATAACCATAAATGCTGTGGCAAAGGCGTCGGCCATAGCGCAGGTGGGTGCCATCACCGTGGCCGAGAGCACGTTGTGCTGCACGGGGTATCCCGTCCGGGGGTCTATGGTGTGCATGATGCGCTTGCCTTCGGGGGTCACGTAGAAGTTGCGGTAGTTGCCGCTCGTGGCCATAGCGCCGTCGCTGAGCTCCACCACTTTTTCTATTTCCTGACTGACGCTCTCGGGGTCGTCCACCGGCTTGTTGATGCCGATGCTCCAGGCTTTCCCTTTTGGGTTTTGTCCGTGACAGACCACTTCGCCGCCGATTTCCACCATGTAGTCGTTCACGCCTTTGCTTCTCAGGAGTGAGGCCACACGGTCCGCGCCGTAGCCTTTGGCGATGGCCGAGAAGTCCATCACGATGCCCGGATTGGCCTTCACCATGCGCCCGTCCTCCGTCAGCGTCACGCCTTTGTAGCCGACGAGGGCACGCAGCGAGTCCACACGTGCCGAGTCGGGCAGGGCGTCGCTCTTGAAGCCGAAGCCCCAGGCGTTGACCAGAGGCGCCACTGTCACGTCGAAGGCGCCGTCGGTCGCTTCACTCACAGCGCGGGCCATCTGCCACACTTCGCGCAGCATCTCGTCCACGGAGTCCGTCTCACCCCGGTTGATGCGCGAGAGGGTGCTCCTGGGGTTGAACATCGAGAGACTGGCGTCCACGCGCCGCAACTCGTCCATATAGTCATCGGCGAACGACGAGGGCGCTTTGTAGGTGACGTGCATCACGGTGCCGAAGATCCTTTGCTCTTCGCGGATGTAGCGCTCCTGCGGATGTTTCTGCTGATAGGCCAGCCATGTGCCCAGGATGAGCACGAGGAGGAAGGGGAGGTGCCACTTTTTTTTCATCGGTAGAGGTTTCTCGGAGGTTGTTTCTTCATCGTCTTGCCGAAGTCGAAGGCCAGGTTCATCGTGGCGCCGTAAGCCGATGTGCCGTTGATGCCGAATCCGGGCACATACCAGGGTTCGCCCAGATCATCGTAGTCGCCCACGGTGCGGAATTTGAAGCGGAAGTTTGCGCCAAGCCGGATGAAGCTCCACAGTTTGGTCTCGAAGCCCAGCACCAGTTCCAGCCACTGATAGTGTCCGTGCATACCCTCCAGATACAGGGGCACGGACTTCATGTAGAAATAGTCGTACTGTCCAGGGTTGGAGAAGTCGTAATTGAACGAGGTGAATGCGTAGCGTGCGCCGGCGAAGAAGCGGTTGCCGTTTTGCTTCTTGTTGATGTTGTAGTCCATGCCGATGCGGTAGTAGGGCGCCGTCACCGAGAAGTTGTTCTCGTTGGTCTTGCCGTCACGGTCGCAGGATCCGATGCCCAGTTCCACCAGGGGGAAGAATTTCTCCTTGAAGTTGAAGCGCGCCGCCACTTCCATGTTGGCCCATGAGCCGGCAGCCTTCATCACGAAGCCCACGAGGTCCACCGAGGCCGCCACGCCGCCGAAGGTCGGACGGGGCTCTTCCTCCACGACGACCTGTTTGCCTTTCTTATTGCGCTTCACCTTCTGGTTTTCTTCCAGCACGTAGAGGCGCCCGTCGGCACCGCGATAGGTCTTCTTGTTGTAGCCCGGCAGAGTGATGGTGCCGTCAGCGGCGGGGGCAGCACCGTTGGCGTTGCCGTTGTCCTGCGCCTGCATCGGCAGAGACAGTGCCGCGAGGCACATTATCGTCAGCACTATGGTGTATATCCTGCGTGTCATTGGTTGATATACAGTCGTATGTTGTCTGAACTGTTGTAGTACACCTGTGGGTGGTTGAGATACGCTATGTCGAGGAGGCCCTTGTCCAGATAGCGGATGTCGTTTTCGCAGTCCGCTTCCTTTATGTCATGAAAATAGGCTGTGCCGCAGTCGGGACTCTCGAAATGCGGAAAGCTCTTCTTGCGTATGAAGAGCGTATCCACGACGTGGTCCGTTTCTTCCTCCACCTCGGTGGTTGTTTCGTTGCCTTCGTTGTCGGTCTCGGTGTGGACTGTGGTGGTTGTCGTCCAGTGTTCGAAGAGCAGGGTGTCAACTTCATTGGTGTAGGACAATTGAATGAAGAAGGTGCTGATTCCCTGCCCTTTGTTGAGAATCACATTTTTCGTGCCGGCAGCGCTGACGGTGAGGTATTCCTCCAGTGCCGTCACGTTGCCGCTCCCGTTGTAGAAGGTGATTTGACAATTTGTCGAATTGTAGAGCGTGCAGCCTGCGTCATCGCAGCTCTCCGTGAGCCCCAACACCGTGAGCGCGGTCAGCATCAGCGTGAGGACTTTCTTCATATTGTCTTGTTGATCTGGTATTTGTTGCGTTCCAATGAGGTGCGTGAGATCAGTTCGCCCAGGAATCCGGCCACGAAAAGCTGCGTGCCCATAATCATCATCGTCAGCGCGATGTAGAACCACGGCGTGTCCGTCACAAGCGGCGCTTTGATACCGGCGTTCAGACTGTAGAGTTTCAGTCCGCCCACAACGCATGAGGCCACGAAACCGATGAAGAACATCAGGCTGCCCACAAAGCCAAACACGTGCATGGGCTTCATGCCGAAAGTGGAGAGAAACCACAGCGACAAGAGGTCGAGGTAGCCGTTGACGAAGCGGTTCCATCCCATGAACTTCGACACGCCGTGCTGGCGCTTCTGGTGGTGTACGGGCTTTTCGCCGATTTTCGTGTATCCGGCGTTCTTCACCAGATAGGGGATGTAGCGGTGCATCTCGCCATAGACCTCAATGTGCTTCACCACGTCTCGGCGGTAGGCCTTCAGTCCGCAGTTGAAGTCGTGCAGGTTGTGTATGCCGCTCACGCGCCGTGCGGTGGCGTTGAAGAGCTTGGTCGGAATGGTCTTCGAGAGGGGGTCGCCCTGGCTGCGGTTCTGCTTGTAGCCCGACACCATGTCGTAGCCTTCTTCCGTAATCATACGGTAGAGGGCGGGTATTTCGTCGGGCGAATCCTGCAGATCGGCGTCCATCGTGATGACCACGTCGCCCTGAGCGCGCTCGAAGCCGCAGTAGAGTGCGGGGCTCTTGCCGTAGTTGCGGCGAAACTCGATGCCGTGCACCGTGTCGGGGTGCTCCTCGTGCAGGCGGTCGATGACGCGCTGACTGTCGTCCGTCGAGCCGTCGTTCACAAAAATGATTTCATACGTGAATCCGCCGTCCTTCATCACGCGGGCTATCCAGTCGTGGAGCTCTTCGATGCTCTCGT
>CADAVI010000026.1 GCA_902791295.1 uncultured Bacteroidales bacterium
CGGACGGCGTGCTCTATCCGACCTTCCGCTACGGACAGCTCTTCGGCCATAACATCAGTCTGAAAGACTTCTGCAGTCGCGCCGCCGGAGAGCTGCTCTCGGTGGAGAGCCTCATAGAGAAATGACACGCAATCCGTCTCAGTATCTCAAATCTCAGTTTAAAAACAAGGGTACCCCTTTTTTGAAAACCCGCTTTTTATGTCTCATAACTTATTAATAATTAAATATATATAAATAATAAATAAGGATAAAAGACGGGATGGGGTACCCCCCAAAAAAATAACTGAGATTTGAGATTTGAGATTTAAACGCTTCTCAAGTAAAATTAAAATCTTAAAAGTCAATGCTTTATAATATATTTGATGCCAAGGCTCCGCAGATGCCCAGCCCGACGAAAGGCACAGAAATCGTGAATTTACTTCTCTCAAAGGCCTCAAAAGAGATGCGGCAGCCGCTGCTTCCCATGGCCTTCCCCGCACTTTCCGCTCATTTGAGCTCCGATGTGAAATTGATGTATAGCGACAACAAGTACTATGAAATAGGTGCCGGACAGATGGGGCACATCATCGGAAGCAGCGGTACGGGCAAGAACCAGCTGACACATCTCGTGGGCGCCATCTGCCGCGATTTCTGTCTGCACGACGAGACGGAATACAAACGCCTGGCCGAGTGGAGCCGACAGATGAAGTCGCTCGGCAATTCGAAAAACAAGCCCGAGCGGCCGTCTGTCTATTTCACGTTCCCTCCGAGCGATATCACCAACGCCGCATTCATCCAAAATGCAGATTCGCTGGAGCAGCACGAAGGACGGACAATGTATCTTAACCTGCCGGAGGTGGGACTGGCCGACAAGATCTCCGGCGGTCACAAACAGGTGAGCCAGATGATACGTCAATGCTACGATGTCAGCCGTAGCGGACAGCTCCGCGCGACGAGCGACGGCGTGAGCGCCAACCCCAGGTTGCGTCTCTGTATGACGCTGAGCAGCACGCCCGATGATGCCCGGGCATGGTATAAGCGAGACATGGTGAACGGTACCTTCGGACGCATCACCACCGCATTCGTGCCGCGCGGCGAGCGTAAGGGCCGCATTCCCCGACAGGGCGTTTACGACGAAGAGTATCTTGCAAAGCTCGACCGCTTCCTCCTGAGACTGAGCAACGCCAAGGGCAGTTTTGTGGTGAAGCCGCTCAACAAGGTGGCCGACCAGTTGGCAGAAGAGATGTGCGACCTGGCCAATATGGCCGACAGCGACGAGCTCTTTGAACTGAGCCACCGCAGCATCTTCTCTGCCTGGAAAAAGGCCGCCGTACTGTGGATACTGAACGACCAGACCTACACGCGCAGCATAGGTGAATTTATGGTCTACTTCTGCTACTACGACCTGTGGTCGAAGCTCCGCGTCTTCAGCGACATGCTTGCCTTGGGCGAGCCCATGCAGGAGGAGGCACAGAAGCGCGGTCCGAAGAACTTCCTTCAGGATTTGCCGAACTCCTTCAACGAAGCACAGTTGGAGGCGCTCCGCGTGAGTCACGGCAAGAGTAAGGACGGCGCGCGACATCAGATCTCCGTTTGGTGCAACAGGGGCTTTATCGAGTACTCTGCACAAACAGGTCTCTACACCAAAAAGACCGACCGCTATGGACAAAAGTGACATCCAAAAGCTCCGCGATCTTCCCATTGGGGAGGTCGCAGAGCGCCTCGGGCTCCAGGTGAACGGCCGCGGACAATGCCTCTGTCCGTTTCACGACGACCACCATCCCTCGATGGCCCTCGGACGGCACAACCAATACCGATGCTTCGTGTGCGACGCCCACGGCGACGTGATTGATCTGGTGATGAAGGTGACGGGCAAGAGCTTCAGGGAAGCGTGCGGGTGGCTCGCCGAGGGCGAGCAGTTAATAATGAATAATGAAAAATTAAAAGTTAACCATGAACCCTTAACTCTTATCCATGAGCCATTCGAAGCTGCGCGTTATGCGCGCTTCTTTGAGCGTCCGTTCCTGATAGAGGAGGCCCTCCGCTTTCTCTTCGAGGAGCGACGGCTGGACGAGAGGGTCGTGCGCTGGTGCCGCCTCACCTCGTGGCGCGACCGCAGGGGCATTCCTTGGCTGCAGATTCCCTACTACGACCGCGACGGGCGGCTCGTCGGTGTGCAAAACCGCAACCTCGTGCGCGGCGCCTTGCCTCGCTTCCGCTTCCCCAAGGGTTCGGAGTGCGGCATCTACAACTTGCCCGTCTTGAACCGCCTCAAGGAGGGCGACGAGTTGTGGATCACCGAGGGCGCGAGCGACTGCTGGGCGATGCTCTCCTCCGGCCGCAAAGCCATCGCCATTCCCTCCGCCACGCTATTGACGCCCAAGGATGTAGCTCAACTATCAACTATCAACTGTCAACTGTCAACTGAATATCATATGTTTCCCGACGCCGACGCGCCCGGCGAGCGCCTCTTTATGCAGCTCAGGGAAGTGCTGCCCAATCTGGAGCACCATCATCTGTCGAAAGGATGCAAGGACTACGGCGAAATGTATTTAAAAGAGAAAACGCTATGAAAACGATGTATAAATCTGAGCTGGCGCGGCTGGCTGGCGTTAGCCCCAACACCTTTCGCCGCTACCTGAATTCGCGCAGAGAAGTGCTGGCCGCAATGGGTGTGGCGCCCCGCGCCCAAACACTCAATCCTAAGGCCGTGCAATATGTGGCCGAGGACTATAATATCGATGTGCCGGATGAAATGCAATAATTTTTTCTGCCGTTTTGCCGATGTCCACCAAAGACCACCAACGGCCTCCGCCATTGTCGTACCTTTGCAGCGTCTTTTGAAAAGCAGGTCACGAACCTGCTCTTGCAGACTCCCCGAAGCCGCACCTGCACAATCCCGGGCATCGCACGTGCAGGCTCCCCGAGGCAGCAAAAAAAGACGAAAAAAAATATTGTTCAATACTTCAAAAAACATCAGCACCATGATTCAAATCAAAGCAAAACAACAGAACGTATCCTTCGCCAAGAATGTGGAGAAACTCGCCTTCGTGCTCTCCGCCCATCTCTACAACACGCTCGAGTCGGGCAAGGTGATTGAGGAAGCCGCCAAGCGCTCCGGCATCAGTGCGGGCGTCATCAAGGCCGCATGGGACGCCGCAGGCGAAGTGATTCGCACCTGGGCCACCGAGGGCCACAACGTGCCCCTGCCCGGATTGGGCTCCATGCGCTTCGGCGTCCGCTCCAAGAGCGTGCAGAACATCGAGGACGTGAAGACCTCGCTCATCTCCGCCCGCCGCGTCGTCTTCACGCCGTCGAAGGAGGTGAAGGACGAACTGCAGGCCACCAAGATTGCCATCACCTGCTACGACAAGGACGGCAACATCGTCAAGCGCGTCACCTCCGCCGACACCAACGATGTGGAAGACCCCGAGGATGGCCGAGGGAACCGAAGGCAACAACGGAAACACGGGTGGCGGTAGCTCCGTAGATCCGAACCCAGTAAATCCTGATCCCGCCGCAGGTGGTGAGACCTTCACCATCAAGGCTGCAATGAGCGGCGAGGGCGGTAGCGTTCGCATCAAGAAGAACGGCAGCGTCGTTGAGGGCGACAGCGTGCAGGCAACGGGTAGCGACACCGTAGTGATAGAAGCTGTGGCAGAGAACGGCAACTTCCAGTTCCTCGGATGGAGCGACGGCAACACGCAGAATCCCCGCACCATTCAGCCCACAGCTGACATGAACGTGACGGCCAGCTTCATGAACCTGGGGTAATAGCCCCCTCCACCTCCCCCTTTAGGGGAGTGCTAAGGAACTATGAAACGTAAGATTGCTCTCATGGCATTCGGCTCCGCAGTGGCTTTCGCTGCTGCGGGGCTGATACTGCCTCCGCTCGGCTGCGGGGCTGATACTGCCTCCGCTCGGCGTCATCGACGGCTCCGTGCTCATGCTCTCTGCCCAGCTCCTCGTCCTCTGCGCCACACTCCTTGGCGTGGACGGCTACTACGAAAAGATGAAAGACCTAATTAAGAAGTAACTCGTCGCTCACCCGAAGGGCGAAAGCTTGGGAGCGACCTTATTGAGTCTTCCCCATGTGGGGAAGGTTTGGTTAGGGAGGTACCCTCCTTAGGCAAGGAGGGGCGGGTGGTTGTGAAAAGGCAACAGGGTCTTAGGGGAGACCCCTAAAAAATAATATACTATGAAACTAACTGAACACTTTACTTTGGAAGAAATGCTTCACAGCGAGACCGCTGAGAAGAAGAAAATAGAGAACCGCATTAATGCTGCGGAAGTCGATAACCTGGTACGTTTGTGCCAAAAGGTCTTGGAGCCTTTACGCGCGCACTTTGGCGTACCTATTAAAATCAACAGCGCGTTCCGCTGCCAGGCGCTCAACAAAGCCGTAAAAGGCGCAGCGAACAGCTACCACACGAAAGGCCGCGCCGTCGATATCCCGATGCACCCCGGTTGGCTCGCGTACATCCGCGACCACCTGCCGCATACAGAGCTCATCAACGAAGGAACGTGGATTCACGTGGCGTTATGACCCAGAAAGGGTCAAATAACTTAGGATAGGGGCTCGCCCCTATCGATGATGCCCACACCACCCACAATTATTAGCCCCTTACAGGGGCGGATTAAAACGGGGGGGACCGCGTTTACACAGGGCCAAGGCCCTGCGCTAAGTTATTTCGCGCTTTCAGCGCTACCAACTGCAAAGGGTTTTCTTTGTTTTTTTTGAAATACACCCGACGATGTTTTTTTGAAATACTCCCGGCTAGGTTTCTGTGTGCCCCCCTTCGGTTCCCTCGCCCCCATTGGACAAGATTCAAGCACCTGAAACTAGAAAAAGGCCCGCCGGATTTCCGACGGGCCATTCTTCATTCTTCATTCTTCATTTTTATTTCAGCCGCTCGCCTGCAGCGTTGTAAAGCAGGCCGTTCTTGCGGATGACGATGCGGCCGTTCTCGAAGAACTTACCGTCGGCAGAGCCTTCACGCCGACTGGCAGCAGAGGGCAGTTCGTCCACAGCGTCCACGCCGTGCTCGTCGATGTCGCCGTAGAAGAGCACCTTGAGGCCGCCCTTGAAGCATACCCAATAGCTCGTGCCCGTGGTGCCCTTGAGACCGATGCGCATCTGGGCGCCGGCTTCGGTGCTGCAGCAGAGTGTGTCCGCATAGTAGCCTTTGGTGAACCATGCGTTGGCCGACGACATGTCGTTGGGCACGTATTTGCCGCCGACAGACACGCTGCCCGTGCCCTGACTCGTTGCGGTGCAGTCGCGCCAGAGATTGGCCATGCGGGCCGACTGCTGCTTGCCGCCGATGTTGGCATAGAGCGTGGCGTTGACGTTGTCGGTGTGGTTGGTGATGTAGTCCGTATAGACGTCTTGATAACTGCCCGGACGCTGGAAGGCGTGCGCCATAAGGCGGTAGTGGCCGGCCGGCACCTTAGCCTCGGAGTTCTGCCAGAGGTCGAAGGTCTTCTGGAAATACTCCCAGACGCCGCTGCCTGCGGAGGGCTTCACCGAGGCTGTCCAATGGTCGAGGGAAGAGGAGAGCGAAGCGTTCTGCCACATGAAGCTGACATCGGCAGGATGCTGCTCGTCGCTGGGGCGGCAGGCCGTGAGGAAATCGGTGGCGGCAGAGAGCAGTTCGCTGACGGCGCCCGACACCTCGCCGGCGGTGGTGTAGCCGCTCATGGCCTGTCTGATGGAGGAGATTGTGCTCTCCAGGTCGGAGCGGGCGCCGGGCACCGTCTCGTGGACGGGCACCTCAAGGAGCGCTTCGCAGCCGGCGATGACCTCGTTGAGGCGCGCCATCTTCAGGTCGCGTGCCGCCGTCTGGGCCGCTGCTGCCTGAGCGGCAGAGAGGATGAAGAGGCGCTGCGGCGTGCCGCCCTCGTTGCTTGGATCGAAGACCGCACCGGAGACGCCGCCGACTTCAGTGTTGGGAGAAGACAGCACGACGCCGTAGGAACTGTAGCTGTTGCCGCGCACCATCCAGTAGCTCGTGGCGCTGAAGTCGCCCACCTTGGTGTCGGTGCGTGCGGGCAGCAGCATGAAGTAGTTCTCGATGCTCGGCGTGGTGTTTTGCATCTTGGTGATGGCCTCGGCATTGTAGAGATAGGTGCCTGTGCCCACGTTCCTGAACGCATACATGGCGCGCGCGGGGTCGAAGGTCAGCTGCCACTGATAGTAGGGGTCGTCGGCGATGTCGGCAAAGTTCGTCACGTTGTTGCCGAAGGTGACAATCTTTTTGCCGCGTCCATTGACGGTTACTTTATTGCCCACAAAGCGGTCGTTGAATCCGTATTGGTCGCTCTCGGCCTTGAGATAATACACCTGGTCGTCGTCGTGCATGAAGGTGTAGGAGGCCGTGATGCCCGACGACCCGGTGACCAGCAGACCGTCCTGATGCAGGGCGTGGGTGATGAGGATGTTGCCGAAATAGAGCAGTTGGTTGGACGGGCTGTAGGAATCCTCATGGGCACCATTGATGCCATAGCCGTAGGTGAGGGTGCCGGAGGTCGTGCCCGACCACATGTGGGTGCCGTCGCCCTGCATGAAGGCGTCGTCGTTGTTCTCCAGCAGGCGCACCATCTTCGTGGCGCGGGGGCCGAGCCATTTGCCGTGGGTGGTGTTCTCGCGCAGGTTCGCGTTGTTGCTCCACTCGCCGGTGGTGCCGACGCCCACGCCGTGGTTCGTCTCATGCAGCATGGTGCCGGTCTGCTGGTAGGCTGTGCTTTGGGAGACGCGCATCCAGCCGCCGTAGCTGCAATCCGCCGTGCCGCCTCCGGCACCGGCGCCGCGCACATAGTGCACACTCAGGCCGAAGCCGCTGAGGTAGGCCAGCTGGTTGTACATCCACACCGTCTCGGCCATGCCCGAGTTGATGTTGTAGTCCCACGCAATCTGTGAAGGATTCTCCGCCTGTGCCTGGTAGTCGTAGGTGTAGGTGGTGTTGCCCCGGCGCTCGGTGAAGAAGCGGACTGTCTCGCCGTAGGCCACCTTGTTGTCGGTAGTGATGACGTAGGGGCGGGCCCAATAGCCCGTGGCGGGCTTGAGGCCCTCGAGGCGGAAGAGGTAGCCGTTGTTGGAGAAATATTCCGTGGTGCAGTCATCGAGGATGACGGGCTCCTTCGTCTCCGTGCTCCAGCAGACGCCGCGCTCTTTGATGCCGGCGCCGCCAAAGGAGGCGCGTACCAGAGCGATGGTGATGCCGGCGGCCACATAGGGGTAGGTGGTCACCTTGTTGGTGGCGCGCTCAGCGTCCTGGGCCTGCTGGCGCTGCAGACGCTCGGCGTTCACGATGGCCTGGCGGGCCGTGAGGGAGTCGGCGTTGACCTCGGTGTTGTAGTAGAGGCGGAAATGGTCGAAAGCCATCCAGTTGCAGGCCGCATTCTGCGACTTGATGCCGACGGTGGCGCGACCGTCATCGCCCACGGTGAACACCACGCGATGCTCGCCCGGATCACCCGTGACGGGGGTCTCCTGGTCCTGGGCAAAGAGATAGCCGCCCGTGGAGGCCGTGTAGCTGCCGCCGGAGCCGTTGCCGCAGAAGGCGTTGCAGACGAGCGTATAAGTGCCGGGCGTCAGATCCTTGAGGTGCTGATACATGGTGCAGTTGGGGATGCGGCTGCCCTGAGCCACCCATTTCTCCATATACACTTCGGCGTGCTTGCCGGCGAAGGCGTCGTTGGTCTGATGCACGAAGCCGCCGGTGACGCCCTTCGTACCGGCCTGGTTGAACCATCCGGCGTAGCGCGCCGCAAAGTCGGGATTCGTCAGCTTGGAGGTGACGTTGGTGAGCGCGGCCGAAGCCGTGAGGCTCATCAGGGTGATGACAGTTGTGAGACAGTATTTCATATCCTTTTATTTAATAACGAGTTTCTTGCCGACGCTGCCATCGGTGACGATGTAGAGACCCTTGGTGAGCGGCTGGCCGGGAGCGAACTGCAGGCCGGTGGCATTGTACACGCGTATGCCGGACTTGTTCGTGCGGATAACATTGCCCTCGGTCCAGGCGTCGAAACCGGCTTCGGTGGCAGCGCCTGCAGCCTCAAGGCTGCGGATGGCCGTCACCGTAGGCTCGTCATCGGGATTGCCGTCGGGGTCGGTGGCCACGGCGATGATGCCGAGGTCCTCGCTGGGAGAGTAGGCATCGTCGGCAGAGGAGGCCGTTCCGTCGAGGTAGGCGTAAGGTGTGAAGGCGGTGACGCAGGAGCTTCCGTCAGGGGCTGTCTCCACATCCGTGCGGCCCATCATCACTTCGCGTAGAACGCTGTGGTTGCAGCTCTGGGCGCCGAAGAGAATATAGGGAGAGGCCAGCGGGGTGGAGAGCACGACGCGCTCACCGGAGAATCCCGAAGGCAGGAGAGCCCCGTCGAAGCGCTGAGCCGACAACAGCAGGCCGCCGCCGAGAGAAGCCTCGCCGGGCTGCATGGCGAAGAAGTAAATCTGAGCGGTGGGGAAGGGCTTCTCTGCATAGCAGTGCTGGCGCATGAGGCGCACATCGAAGCCGCTGCCCGTGATGTTGTCCACGCGGGCCGTTATACCGTATTCGATAGCATTGGATTTCACCGCTGTCACCAAAACAACGGGAATGACGCCGTCGGGGTAGGGCTTTGCAAAGCTCACGTGCACGCGCTCCTCACCCACACGGCTGACGTTGCCGCACTGAAGCAGCAGGCGCTCGGAGGCGTCGGAGGTGGAGGGCAGAAGGTAGCAGGTGGAGTCCTTCGGGAGGGCCAGATAGCAGACGGACTCCTTGTTGGAGAGGGTCGCCGGCGTGCCGTCGCCCTCCGCGAAAGGCGTCATCGCCGCGGTAAATTTGGTAATCTGCGCAGAGGCGATGTTGAGGAACTTGCCCGACTTGTTGGCCACGCCCGGAGCCGAAAGCACCACGTGGGGTGTCATGCGCGTCTTGAAGTAGCGGGCGTAGTCGGCGGTGGACTGCTTCGTGCCGCTGAGGGCAAGACGGCCGTAGCGCAGCGAGCCGATGAGGCGGTTCTCCGTCTCGGGTGTCTCGCCGTGGATGTCTTCTTCGGCAATGTCGCCGTAGAAGAGCACGCGGGTGCCGCCCCGGAACATGAACCAGTAGCTCGTGCCCGTGGTGCCGGAGAAGCCCAGGCGCATGGGGGCTTGGGTCCCCGTGGTGCAGAAGAGGGAGTCGGCATAGTGGCCGGCATCAAACCAGGCCGCGCCGGACTCCATGTTGTTGGGCACGTATTTCCCGTTATTGCTGATGCTGCCGGTGGCGATGCTCTTCGCTGTGGCATCGCGCCAGATGTTGGCTACACCGGCGTTGGTGCGCTGACCGGAGCTGATGGTGTAGAGCCGAGCATTGACCTTGTCGAGGCCGGAGGTGATGTAGTCGTTGTAGGTGTCAGTGCTGGTGCCCGGGCGTTGGAACGCGTGGCCGATGATGCGGTAGTTGCCTGCGGGCATATTGCTTTGGGTGGTCTGGTAAACGTCGAAGGTCTTCTCGAAGAACTCCCAGCAGCCGCTGCCGGCGGCGGGCGTTGCGGTGGACGTCCAATGGTCGAGGCCGGAGGCGAGCGACATGTTCTCCCACGCGAAACTCAGGTCGGCGGGATGCGACGGGTCGCTGGGACGGCAGTCCGTCAGGTAGTCGGCTACAGCGGAGAGTAGAGTGGAGACGGCGCCGTTGACCTCGGAGGCGGTAGCGTAGGACGATTTCGCACTTTGCACATCGGCCAATGTATGCTCGAAGCGGGCGATGGCGCCGGGGACGCCTTCCGTCACGGGAACGTCCAGGAGGGCGTTGCAGCCGTTGATGACTTCGTTGAGACGCTCCAGGCGGATGTCGCGCGCTGTCGTCTGAACCTCAGTGGCTTCGTCCCTTGTGAGGATGAGGAAGCGCTGGCTCTCGCCGCCGGAGTTGGCCGGGTCGAAGGTGGCGCCGCTGATGAGCGTCGGGTCGCTGGCAGAGGAGGCCGAAGCGCGGACGGCATAGGAGTCGTACCAGTTGCCGCGCACCATCCAGAAACTCCTCGTCCGGAAATCGCCGAAGACCAGCTTCTCGCGCGAAGGCAGCAACATGAAATAGTTGTCGGCGGTCGGGGTGGAGTTTTGCATCTTGGCGGTGGTGCCGGAAGTGTAGAGATAGCTGCCGGTGCCAACATTCTTAAACGCGTACATGGCGCGCGAGGGGTCGAACGTCACCTTCCACTGGAAATAGGGATTGTCGGCAATGTCGGAGAGCGAGGCCTCGATGTTGCCGATCTTTGAAGCGTCTGTTTGGCTGACGCCGAGATAGCGGTCGTTGAAGCCGTATTGGTTGCCCTCGGCCTTGAGGTAGTAGGTGCGGTCGTCGTCCTGAATGAAGGTGTAGGACGCCGTGATGCCCGACGACCAGGTGGCCAGAAGACCGTCCTGATGCATGGCGTGGGTGATGAGGATGTTGCCGAAGTAGAGCAGCTGGTTGGAGGGGCTGTAGGAGTCCTCCTGTGCGCCGTTGATGCCGTAGCCGTAGGTGAGGGTGCCCGAAGTCGTGCCGCCCCACATGTGGGTGCCGTCGCCCTGCATGAAGGCGTCGTCGTTATTCTCCAAAAGGCGTATCATCTCCGTGGCGCGCGGACCGAGCCACTTGCCGCTGGAGGTGTTAGAGCGCAGGTTGGCGTTATTGTACCACTGGGCCGTCGTGCCCACACCCACGCCGTGGTTCGTCTCATGCAGCATGGTGCCGGTCTGCTGGTAGGCTGTGCTTTGGGACACGCGCATCCAGCCGCCGTAGCTGCAATCCGCTGTGCCACCTCCGGCACCGGCGCCGCGCACATAGTGCACGCTCAGACCGAAATCACCGAGATAAGAGAGCTGGTTGTACATCCACACCGTCTCGGCCATGCCCGAGTTGATGTTATAGTCCCACGCAATCTGGCTGG
This sequence comes from uncultured Bacteroidales bacterium, assembly GCA_902791295.1. GTDB lineage: Bacteria > Bacteroidota > Bacteroidia > Bacteroidales > Bacteroidaceae > Physcousia. Next base: position 10,885 of record CADAVI010000026.1, read on the forward strand.
CGCTCTCCACCTGTGCCTGGTAGTCGTAGGTGTAGCCGGTGTTGCCCCGGCGTTCGGTGTAGAATTTCATCACCTCGCCGTAGGCCACTTTACCGTCGGTCGTGATGACATAGGGGCGGGCCCAATAGCCCGTGGCGGGCGAGAGTCCTTCGAGGCGGAAGAGGTAACCCTTGTTGGAGAAATACTCCGTGGAGCACTCGTCGAGGATGGTGGGTTCTTTCGTCTCCCGGCTCCAGCAGACACCGTATTCCCGGGCGATGGTGCCGTTGAGGGAGAAGATGCCGCGCATTAGGGCGATGGTGATGCCGGAAGCGACAAAGGGATAAGTGGTCACGCTTGCCGCAGAACGTGCCGCCGACTGGATGGATTCACGTTGCTGCCGCTCTGCATCTACAATCTGCTGGCGGGCCGAAAGGGAGTCGGCGTTGAGTTCCGTGTTGTAGTAGAGGCGGAATCGGTCGAAGGCCATCCAGTTGCAGGCCGCATTTTGCGACTTGATGCCGACGGTGGCGCGGCCGTCATCGCCCACGGTGAACACCACGCGGTGCTCGCCCGGATTGCCCGAGATGGCGGTCTGCTGGTCCTGGGCGTAGAGGTAGCCGCCGGTAGAATTTGTGTAGCTGCCGTCGGAGCCGTTGCCGCAGAAGGCGTTGCAGACGAGCGTATAAGTGCCGGGCGTCAGACCCTTGAGGTGCTGATACATGTTGCAGTTGGGAATCTTGCTGCCGGGAGCCACGTAGCGTTCCATATAGACCTCGCCGCTCTTGCCGCTGAAGTTGGCGTTGGTCTGATGTATAAATCCTCCGGCGACGCCTTTGGCGGAAGCCTGATTGAACCATCCGGCATAGCGCGCGGCAAAGTCGGGGTTGGTCAGCTTGGAGGTGACATTGGTGACGGCGGCGCCAGCCCAAAGGCTGGCCGCCAGAAGACATGTCGTCAGAGAATATCTCATGATTTACTTGATGTTAAGTTTCTTACTGCTGATGCCGTCGGTGACGATGTAGAGACCATTGGTGAGCGGCTGGCCGGGAGCGAACTGCAGGCCGGTGGCGTTGTAGACGCGCACGCCGGGCTTGTTCGTGCGGATGACATTACCCTCGGTCCAGGCGTCGAAAACGGCTTCGGCGGCTGCGCCTGCAGCCTCAAGGCTGCGGATGGCCGTCACCGTAGGCTCGTCATCGGGATTGCCGTCGGGGTCGGTGGCAATGGCGATGATGCCGAGGTCCTCAGAGGGGCTGTAGGCCGTTCCCGTTGTGGTGTTGGTGGGGTCGAGATAGGCGTTGGGCGTGAAGCTCTTGACGCTGGTGACGCCGTCAACGGTCTCCGTCGTGGTGCGGTTGAGGAAAACCTCACGCATGATGTCGTGCTTGACGCTTTGGGCGCCCAGGAGGATGACGGGTTTGATGAGCGGTGTGGTGAGTCCCACGGGTTTGCCTGACGTGCGTTGAATGGCCAAGGCATCCTCAAAGCGTTGCGCCGAGATGAGCAGGCCGCCGCCGAGAGAGGCCTCGCCGGGCTGCATGGCGAAATAAGTCACCGTGACGCCCGAGAGGGTCCGGGAGGCATAGTAGTTCTGACGCTCAATATAGACGTCGAAGCCCGTGTTGGTGATGTTCTTCACGCGGGGCATGATGCCGTAGGTGACGGCGTTGAGACGCATGGCGCTGGCGATGACAACGGGGATGACGCCCTCGGGATAGGGCTTCGCGAAAGTGACATGTTTTGTGTCGGTGGTGACGGAAGTCACGGAGCCGCATTGCAGCGTGAGGGGCTCGCCGCCGTCAAGGACATTGGGCAGATTGTAGCAGGTGGAGTCCTTCGGAAGGGCCAGATAGCCGGCCGACTCGGCATTGCTCACGTCATAGGGGGTGCCGTCGCTCTTGACGAACGGTTCCATGGAGGCGCTGAAAGAGGTGTTGTCATTGGAACGCAGGTCGAGAATCTTGCCGACGTTGTTCTTGGCAGAAGGAGCCGAAACGACGACGATGGGCGACATGCGCTTTTTGAAAGCCATAGCGTAGTTCGTCGTCTGAGTTTCCGTGCCGGCCACTTGCAGTTCGCCGAAGCGCAGCGAGCCGATGGCGCGGTTGCTGGAGACGGCAACGACGTCCTCATTGGAGAGGAAGGCTTTGCCGTTGTAGCGGGCCGTAATCCTGTAGGTGTTGCCGCCGGTCTCCGGGTCGGCCTCTGTGAAGGTGTAGGTGGCCGTAGTGGTGCCGTCCTTGGCGTTCTGGTCCTCGGGATAGACGGCGCCGACGGGTACGAAGATGTTGCTGCTCGGACGCTTTACCTCAACGACGAAGGAGTCAATGCGCTCGTAGTTGCCGTCGGTCCAGGTGAGCGTGACGTTGCCCGTGGCGTTGCTGAAGGTGCCCTTGAGGTCGGTGATAGACGTGTTCTGCAGAGGCTGGTTGGTGGGAATCTTCTGGATGCTGGCGTTGTAGCCCAAGCCGCCCGTATTGGCAGCATAATACTCGCCGAAGAGCGAGAGCTGTCCGTTGTGGTACACCTTGGAGCAGACAGCCTCGCTGTTCCAGATGGCATAGCGTTCCACGTATTTGCTGGCATTCAGCTTGTCGAGGATGGGCTTGGTGCCATTGAGCATACACTGTTGATTGGCCTCGGAGAAGCTGTCGCGGCCGTCGGGGGCTGCGGAGAAGATGCCGTTGTTGTTCCAACTGGCGCCCCAGGTCCATTCGGAAATCACGATGGGACGACCGCCGTAGTTGTTGTAGTAGTTGGAAAAATCGCCGAACGAGCCTGCGGGCCAGTAGCAATGCAGGTCGAGCAGGTCGCAGCGCCAGCCGCGTTCGTCGATGGCCTTGATGAAGCTCTGCAGGTGGCCCCAGCTGCCGTCGTGGGAACTTTCGGAGCAGAGACGAAGACCCGTGCGCATGAGGTTCTGCCAGTTGTCCAGCACGGTTTCCACGTCTTGGGGGCGGTCGTCGGACGAGTTGCCCGGCTCGTTGTTGGTCTTCATGATGCAGGCGCCGGTGCGGCTGCCGCAGGTGGCCGAGGAGGGCCAGTCCTCATAGATGTGGTTGGGCACCCATTCGCGGTCGGGCAGGGTGCTCTCGTTGCCCTGACCCCAGTCGTAGCACCAGCCGGAGTTCAGCGCTGCGTTGGATGCTTCGCCGGCATCGGAGGCCAGTCCGCTCTTGTGCACGTTCCACCACTTGAAGATGCGGTAGGAGGAAATCTTGCCGTTGAGCATGTAGGGCAGAGAGGGGATTTCGAGGTCCTCCTGATCGGCGATGAAGCAGCGTGAATAGCCCCAGCCGCCCTTACCCACGGCGAAGGTGACCATGTAGCCGCGCTTGAGCTTGAAGGAACGGATCTGGTTGTTGAGAGAAGTCGCGGAGAGCGTCTTCATATAGCCGCCGCTGTGGCCTTCGGTGTAATTGTTGTAGGAATTTCCGCCGTAGTTGGCCTTTGTGTAGCAGGTGAGGGGCTTGTAGTTGGCGTTGCTGTAGGGGAAGATGATGGTGCCCCGGTCGTACACACGAATCTGACAACTCGTCGTGGTGGCTTCTTTGCCGTTGATTTGGATTTTCTTATACAGTTCTCTGGAAATCACCACGGAGGGTTTGATGTTCTGCAGGATCACGACGGCGTGCTCCGTGTTGACAATATTAATCAAACCGTCACCCGTGAAGGGCGTGGCGGAGGTAATCACGTAGTCCACGTCGTCCGTCAGTGTGACTTCGGAGGACACCTGCTCCACAGTGGTCACCGTGTTTCTGGCGAATGTGAAGATGCTGCCCGGCAACATCAGGCACAGTAATAACAATTTCTTCATAGTATTGGCGTTTGTGGTGTGAGATTATTTGCTGAAGAAGGTCTTGAGACGGGCTTCGGCTGCCTTGTAGGTCTTGATGTCAACGGGGCCGTCAAGCACGCTCTGCAAGTCCTGCAGCATGGCCTTGCGGCCCTTCAGCTGGTCGAGCGTCAGCGTGGGCACGGCGCGCTGTTTGAGGTCGCGCGTGGCCACCATCAGGCGGCTCCAGGTCTCGAGGCGGTCGCGTTCCTCGGGCGTGATGGCGATGACGGTGCCGTGGCGGGGTGTGAACTTGCCGTGGGTCTTAGTGTTCTTGACGGCCTTGAAGGTCAGCAGGTCGGTGGATTTGCAGAACTGGTAGTGGTGGGCGCCGTAGCAGTCGTACATCAGCACCCAGGTGCCGTCGTGCAGACGGAACACGCCGCTGCCCTCAACGGCTTCGTTGGTGTCCTGGCAGAATTCAGCGCGCGGCTGCATGGAGAGCAGATTGTGGAGGTCTTTGGTGATGAACTGCTTGATGCCCTTCTGCTTGGCGCCCTCCGTCTTGAAGAAGACGTGGTAGTCGCCGTTGTCGTCCTTGACGATGTCTGTGTCGATGGCGGCGTCGTGCACGTCGAAGAGTACCTGAGGCTCACCTTCGAGGTCGGAGAAGTCGGCGTTGGCATAGTTCCAATAGACGCGGTCGTAGGGGATGGGCTGCTCGTCACCTGTGCGCAGCGAGTAGTACACCATGTACTTGCCGGCCTTATCGTCCAAAATGGTCTGAGGCGCCCACACGCGGGTCACTTTGGCGAAGTCGGTCCCCTTGTAGCGGTCGGGGAAGTTGATGGCGTGGTGCTCCCACTTGATGAGGTCGCGGGAGCGCATCAGGATGAGTCCCCTGTTGGAGCTCCAGCCGTCCCAGCAGCGCATGTCGGTGATGACCTGGTAGAACCAACCGTCGTGGCCGCGCAGGATGTGGGGGTCGCGCACGCATTTCTTCAGGGCAATGGTGTCGGAGAGAATCACCGGAGCGCCGTCGTTGAGCGGCGTGTAGTTCCACCCGTCGCTGGAGAGGGCGTAGTGAATCTGCTCCTGCTCGGGGGCGTTGCCGGTGAAATACGTGAAGAGATAGCTCTCTTCTTTCTTTGCTTCTGCTGAGAGCGCACAGGCTACTGCAGCGAAAATCATGAATCTTTTCATGGCATTAAATATTATTTTGTTTAATTCTTTTTTTTATGTATTATATGATAAGACCGGATTTCATCGTTAAAGTTTATTCTGCAAGGTGAATGGAATCGCCCTGTATGGAGTCGTTTCTCAGGGAGTCCGGATGGATGGCGAGCACGGTGGGACTGCTCCATTCGCTTTGCTGTATTTTTTCCTTCGGAGCCGCAAACTTGGCGCGGTAGCGCGGGAAGCGGTCGTCGAGCAGCAGCGACTGCATGAAATAGCCGAAGACGGGCAATGCCGTGCGGCTGCCCTGTCCCAGCTGCCCCGTGCGGAAGTGGATGCTGCGAAATTCGCCTCCGACCCACGCGCCGGCCACCATTTTCGGCGTGACGCCGACAAACCAGGCGTCGGAGTGGTTGTTGCTCGTGCCGGTCTTGCCGCCGAATTCAGCGTACTGCAGGACGGGGTGGATGTATTGCCAGAGTGCCTGCGTCGTGCCGCCGCGTTCCTTCAGTCCGGCTTCCAGCATCTTCTGCATAAAGTAAGCCGTGCGATAGGGCACCGCCTGCACGGGTTGATGTTTCGGCTCATAGACGGTGCGTCCGTGCCGGTCCACGATTTTGGTGATGAGCACGGGGGCTTCATACAGGCCTTCGTCAATCACGGTGCAGTAGCCGTTGACGAGTTCCAGCAGATTCACGTCGCACGAGCCCAGCGGCAGCGACTTCACATTGGACAGCGGCGACTCGATGCCCATGGCGTGTGCCGTGCGTATGACGTTGGGGATGCCCACTTCCTGGCCGATGGCCACGGCCACGGAGTTGATGCTTTGGGCGAAGGCCGAGCGCAGGGGCATGTTGCTGCCCGAGAAGAATCCGTTGGCATTGTGCGGCGCATAGATGCCGGGTTTGCCCGTGGCATCGGTGTCGGGATAGGCAACCCAGCGGTCCACACGGCAGTCTACCGGCTTCATGCCCTGATTCATGGCCTCGGCGTAGGCAAAGAGTTTGAAGGTGCTGCCGGGCTGACGCATGGCCGTCACCTTGTCGTATTTCCAGCGGTTGAAGTCGATGTCGCCCACCCAGGCTTTCACCTTACGCGTGTCGGGCTCGATGGCCACGAAGCCGCAGTGGAGATAGCGGAGCATCTGGCGGATGGAGTCCAGGTTGTCCGTGTGGTTGCGTTTGGCGATGCCTTCCACAAAGCCGGGAATCTCGCGTCCCGTGCGGTCGGTCCAGGGCGGGGTGGAGCCCCAGTGGTCGTCGAACTTCTTTTGCACGACGGCCATCTGCCTGGCTACGGCGTTCTCCGCATGCGTCTGGATGCGTGAGTCAATGGTGGTGTAGATCTTGAGTCCGTCCACGTCGAGGTCCAGCTGCGAGGTGCTGTCGCATCCCTTCACCAATCCCTTCTCGCAGAGTGTGGATATATATTTTTTAAGGTATTGCCGGAAGTAGGGTGCGATGCCGTTGGCCGTTTCATTCTCCGTGCGTTCCCGGCGCAGCGCGACGGGCAGAGCCTTGAGCGAGTCGAGCTGTGCCTTCGTGGCGGGGCGTCCGCCGAAGGTCATCCCCCCGTTCTCGTAGAGGTTGTCCAAGACGATGTTGCGGCGCGCGAGGGCGTTGTCGGGATGCAGCCTGGGGTTGTAGGTCGATGTGGCTTTGAGCAGTCCCACCAGCACGGCGGACTCCTCGTAGCTGAGGCTGTCGGGTGTCGTGCCGAAATAGCTGCGTGCGGCGGTCTTGATGCCGAAGGCGTTGGAGCCGAAGTCCACCGTGTTGAGATACATCGTGAGGATGTCCTCCTTGGAATAGACGAACTCCAGTTTTTCGGCCACAATCCATTCCTTCATCTTCATCACCAGCAGTTTGACGCCGGGGATGTAGCCGCAGAGCCCGGTGGAGTAGCGGGTGCGCACGCGGAAGAGGTTCTTGGCCAGCTGCTGCGTGATGGTGGAGGCGCCGCGGGCATTGCCCGTCAGGATGTCTTTGCCGGCGGCGAAGAGACCCTGGAAATCGACACCGTGATGGTAATAGAAACGCTCGTCTTCGGTGGCAATGAGCGTGCGGATGAGCAGGGGAGAGATTTGCCCGTAGGTGATGGGCGTGCGGTTTTCGTTGTAGTAGCGGCCCATCAGTTTGCCGTCGGCGCTATACACTTCGCTGGCTTCCGACACCACGGGGTCTTTGATGTCCGCAAATCCGGGACTTCTGCCGAAGAGCCACAGGAAGTTCATGTCAATGAGCCCCAGCAGGACGATGATGCCGATGAAGAGCGTCAGCGCCCACACGCACAGCAGTCGCCACCAGGGCCCCTGAGTCATCAGGCGTCCGAGGTGTATTTGTCTTATGTTAAATCCTGCCATACGATGTTCGTATCTTTGTTAAACCACGTCATTTGTTTTTTTGCGTACACGCGCGTATTTTTTTTAATCCGTTCCACCGCCATATCCAGCGGCCACTCCCCGTCAATCACCTTGAAGAGTTCCTTGTAGCCCACGGTGTTGAGGCTGTTGAGGTGGCGGTAGGGGTAGAGCCTTCTGGCTTCGTCCATCAGTCCCTTCTCCATCATGAGGTCCACGCGGCGGTTGATGCGTCCGAAGAGGTCCTCGCGCTCGCGTCTCAGTCCCAGCTTGCTGATTTTGAAAGGACGCTCTTTCTTTCGGGCCTTGAGGAATTCGGAATAGGGCCTTCCGCTGGTGTAGCATACCTCCAGGGCGTGCACCACGCGCCGGGTGTTTTTGCGATCGACGCGGGCATAGTGTTCGGGGTCGAGCAACCTGAGTTCGGTGAGCAGCGTGTCGAGTCCTTTGCTTTCGAGCCGCGCCTTCAGTGTTTCACGGATTTCGTTATCGACGGTGGGGATGTCGTCGATGCCGTTGCACACGGCGTCTATATACATCATCGACCCGCCGGAGAGAATCACCCGCCGGTGATTCCTGAAGAGTTGCTCCAGAAGCCGGAGCACGTCTTCTTCATAACGGGCGGCAGAGTAGTATTCGTCCAACGCGAGGATGCCCACCATGTAGTGTTTGACGCGGGCCATTTCCTCTTCCGTGGGCGCTGCCGTCCCTATTTTCATGTCTTTGTATATCTGGCGGCTGTCGCAGTTGATGATGGGGCACCCCCACTTCTCGGCCATTGACAGCGCCGTCTCGGTCTTCCCCACCGCTGTGGGGCCGAGCACCACAATCAGTTCGTTATCTGATGAAGCCACGCTTGCTGCTTCTGATGAAGTCCAGGATGTAGTCGCGCTCGGCGCTCTGGGGGATTTCGTTCTCCACTTGCTCCAGCAGGTCCTTCAACAGTCCCGTGCCCTGCAGTATGATTTGATAGGTGCGGTGAATGTTATCAATCGTTTCGCGTTCGAAGCCTCTGCGCTTGAGTCCCACGATGTTGAGGCCGCAGAAGGCGGCCGGGTCGCGGGCAATCATCGAGAATGGCAGGATGTCCTGCGAGGAGCGTGTGCCGCCGCCGACCATCACGTAGGAACCCACGCGGCAGAACTGATGCAGCAGCACGTGAGCCGAGAGGATGGCCTTGTCGTCGATGACGGTCTCGCCGGCCAGTTTCGTACCGTTGCCGATGATGCACTGGTTGCCGACGATGGCGTCGTGGGCCACGTGGACGCCTTCCATCAGCAGGTTGCCCGAACCCACCACGGTGCGCCCTTTGGCCGCTGTGCCGCGGTTGATGGTGACGTTCTCGCGTATCTTGTTGTTGTCACCGATTTCTGCTGTGCTCTCTTCGCCGACAAACTTCAGGTCCTGCGGTATGGCACCGATGACGGCTCCGGGGAAGAAGATGTTGCCGTTGCCGATGCGTGAGCCGTAGAGCACGGTGACGGAGTTCATCAGCGTGTTATTGTCGCCGATGACCACGTTGCGGTCGATGTAGCAGAAGGGACCGATCTCGCAGTTTTCCCCAATCTTGGCCTCGGGGTGGATGTAAGCTAAAGGTGATATCATAGTGTTCTGAGTTTACGTGCTAAGATGTTGTTGATGGTGTGGCCGGGCTTGTAGGCTGTGATTTTGCCTTGAATCGGACGTCCCACAAGAGCCATGTCGCCGATGATGTCCAGCGCCTTGTGGCGGGCGCATTCGTTGTCCCATTGCAGGGGGCGGTGCTGGATGTAGCCCAACTTGGTGGCGTCTCTCTTCTCGGCGCCGACGTGTTGGCAGAGGGCGTCGAGTTTCTCCTGCGGCAGTTCCACCTCGTAGATGACGATGGCGTTGTCCAGATCGCCGCCCTTGATGAGCCCCATCTCCAGCAGCGGGGCGATTTCGCGCACGAAGACGAAGGTGCGGGCGGCGGCCATCTCTTTGGGGAAGAGGCTCATGTCCGTGATTTCTGCCGAACTCTCTCCGAGCACCTGTCCGGGGAACTTGATGGTGGCGTTCACCTCAAAGTGCTCCGAGGGCTCGATGCGGATCCAGCTGCCGGTATTCTCGTCTCTCACTTCGACGGGCTCCGTGATGACGAGGGGACTGCGTTCGGCCTCCTGTTCCACCACGCCCACCTTCTCTATCTCGCGGGCATAGAGGGCTGCGCTGCCGTCGAGGATGGGGAATTCGGGGCCGTTCACATCGATCCACACGTTGTCGATGCCGGCGGCCAGCAGGGCAGCCATACCGTGCTCCACGGTGCTGCATTTCACACCGTCGGCGTTGAGCACCGTGCCGCGTGTGGTCTCTGTGACGTTCTCGGCCAGACATCTGATCACAGGCTGTCCTTCCAGATCAGTGCGGCAGATGAAGTAGCCGTGATTCGCCGGTGCCGGCTTCATCGTCACGGTGAGATCAAGTCCCGTATGCAGTCCTTTGCTCTTGAGGGAGAAACTTCCTCCGAGGGTTCGCTGTTTCATGTCTTTTACGTTGTGTATGTTGTTGTTATTCCTTGTTTCCTTCCAGTTCGGCGAGTTTTTTCTTCATCCGGTTGAACTCGGCCCACATCTCGGGCAACTGCTTGATGATGGCTTGTGCCTTCCACCAGGTGCGGGGGTCGATGCCGGGGGTGCCCATCAGCTGTGTGCCGGCCTTCTTCACGTTGTTGGGGATGCCCGTCTGTGCGCCGCACTGCACGCGGTCTGCTATTGTGGCGTGGCCGGCAATGCCCACCTGGCCACCGAACATACACCATTCACCCACCTTCGTGCTGCCGGCGACACCCACCTGAGCCGACATCACCGTGTGCGCCCCAATCTCGTCGTTGTGGGCAATCTGCACCAGGTTGTCCAATTTCACGCCGCTGTGCACCACGGTGGCGCCCATCACGGCACGGTCCACGCAGGTGTTGGCGCCGATTTCCACATCGTCCTCGATGACGGCGATGCCGATTTGGGGTATCTTGTCGTAGCCTTTCTCCGTGGGCTGAAAGCCGAAGCCGTCTGCGCCTATCACACATCCGGCGTGCAGGATGCAGCGGCTGCCCACGCGGCAGTCGTGGTAGATGACGGCGTTGCTGTAGATTTCGGTGTTGTCACCGACGGACACGTTGGGGCCCACGGTGACGTGGGGATGCAGCACGCAGCCGTCGCCGATCTTTGCGCCCGCCCCGACGGCCACGAAGGGCCCCAGATAGACGTCCTTGCCGACGGTGGCTGTGGGGTCCACGAAGGCCAACTCGCTGATGCCCTTCTTCTTGGGCTTCATGCTTTCGTATATCTGCAACAGCTGCGCCACAGCCTCGCGGGCGTCGGGCACTTTGATGAGTGTGGCCTTGACCTCCTGCTTTGGCTCGAAGGTCTCGTTGACCAGCACCACGCTGGACGCCGTCGTGTAGATGTAGTGCTCGTATTTCTCATTGGCCAGGAAGGAGATGCAGCCGTCGGTGCCTTCTTCGATTTTGGCGAAGTTGTTCACTTTGGCCTGAGGGTCTCCGACCACCTTGCCGCCGATGAGACCGGCAATCATTTCTGCTGTGAATTCCATAGTTAATTCAATTCATAATTTTTAATGCATCGTGCATAATTCGTGATTCAGGCTTTGGCCAGCAGTTGTTCCATCTGCTGCTGCACCTTCTTCGCTTCTTCGGCTGCTCTTTGGGCGAAATCCTCGCCGTTGGAGGCATAGATGATGGCGCGACTGGAGTTGACGATGAGACCGCAGTCCTTCGTCATGCCGTACTTGCAGACCTCCTCCAGACTGCCGCCCTGAGCGCCCACGCCGGGCACGAGCAGGAAGTTCTCCGGCGCCACGCGGCGGATGTCCGTGAAGAGTTCGCCTCTGGTGGCACCCACGACGTACATCATGTTGTCCGGCGTGCCCCATTGCTGACTCTTGCGGATGACCTTCTCGAAGAGCCTTTCGCCTTCCTTGTCCTCCGTCAGCTGGAAGTCCAAACTGCCTTTGTTGCTTGTTAATGCCAACAAAATCACCCATCTGGTTTTAGAGCACTCCCCTAAAGGGGGAGCGGGGAGGGGGCTTATGAAAGGTGTCACGCTGTCTTCACCCATGTAGGGCGCCACGGTGAGGGCGTCCACGCCGTAGGTGTCGAAGAAGGTGCGGGCATACATCTCGGAGGTGTTGCCGATGTCGCCGCGTTTGGCGTCGGCGATAATCATCTGGTCGGGATGATGCTCTTTGAGATACTTCACGGTCTTCTCGAAAGCCGCGAGTCCTTTCACGCCTTCGGCTTCGTAGAAGGCCAGGTTGGGTTTGTAGGCCACGCAATAGGGTGCTGTGGCTTCGATGATGGCACGGTTGAAGGCGAAGATGGGGTCTTCTTCCTTCAGGACACACTGGGGCACCTTTCTCAGATCGGTGTCGAGTCCCACGCAGAGGAAACTCCTCTTGCGGCGTATGTTGTCGATGAGTTCTTGTCTGGTCATAGTTCGGATTCTTTCATTCGTTCTGCATTCTCGGCCACGATGAGGTGGTCTATCACGTCCTGTATCTGTCCGTCCATGAAGGCGGCTAGGTTGTACACGGTGTAGCCGATGCGGTGGTCGGTGATGCGTCCCTGCGGATAGTTGTAGGTGCGTATCTTGGCTGATCGGTCGCCCGTGGACACCATCGTCTTGCGTCTGGAGGCGATGTCGTCGATGTATTTCTGATGTTCTTTGTCGTAGATGAAGGTGCGCAGTCGGGCCAGGGCGCGCTCCTTGTTCTTGGGCTGGTCGCGCGTCTCGGTGCACTCCACCAGGATTTCCTCGTCTTCGTCCGTCATCGGGTTGTGCCATATGTAGCGGGCGCGCACGCCGCTCTCCACCTTGTTCACGTTCTGCCCGCCGGCGCCGCTGCTGCGGAAGGTGTCCCACTTGATGGCGCCCTCGTTGATTTCCACGTCGAAGGGCTCCGCCTCCGGAAGCACGGCCACCGTTGCGGCCGAAGTGTGCACGCGACCCTGTGTCTCCGTGGCGGGCACGCGCTGCACGCGATGCACGCCGCTCTCGTATTTGAGGGTGCCGTAAACCCCTTCGCCCGTCACCGAGAAGATGATTTCCTTGTAGCCGCCCACGGCGCCCTCCGAATAGCTCGACACGGCCATCTTCCAGCCCTTCTGCTCGATGTATTTCGAGTACATGCGGAAGAGGTCGCCGGCAAAGAGCGCCGCTTCGTCGCCGCCCGTGCCGCCGCGGATTTCCATGATGACGTTCTTGTCGTCTTCCGGGTCGGCGGGGATGAGCAGCAGTTTTATCTCTTCCTCCAGCCGGGGGATGCGCTCCTCGCTCGCCGCGAGTTCTTCGCGCAGCATCTGGCGCGTCTCCTCGTCGCTCTCCTCCTGTATCATCTCCTTGGCCAGGGCGATGTTGTCGAGCGTGTCGGTGTATTCCTTGCGGGCTCGGACAATCTTGCCCAGATCCTTGTATTCTTTGGTCAGACGGACGTAGCGCTTCTGGTCGGCAATCACGGCGGGGTCGGTGATGAGCGTGCTCACCTCCTCGTAGCGGCTCACCAGCCCGTCCAACTTATCGAGCAGCGTGTTATTCATAGTCAAACGTGCCTGCTTCCGACTTGATGGTGAGGCTCTTTCTGCCTTCTTCGATGCGGCCGATAACCTGAGCATCGATGTTGAAACTTCCGGCCACCTTCATCACCTGTGCGGCGTCTTCTGGGCTGACGTAGATTTCCATCCTGTGGCCCATGTTGAACACCTTGTACATCTCGCTCCACTCCGTGCCGCTCTCCTCCTTGATGATGCGGAAGAGGGGCGGGATGGGGAAGAGGTTGTCCTTGACCACGCGGCAGTTGTCGCCCACAAAGTGGAGCACCTTTGTCTGTGCGCCGCCCGTGCAGTGGACCATGCCGTGCACTTTGGGCCTCATCTCCGTGAGCAGCTGTTTGATGACGGGAGCATAGGTGCGGGTGGGGGAGAGCACCAGCTGTCCGGCTGTCACGGGTGCGCCCTCCACCTTGTCGTCCAGGCGGTAGCGGCCGCTGTAGACGAGTTCTTCGGGCACGGCCTTGTCGTAGCTCTCGGGATATTTCTCGGCGAGATATTTGGAGAAGACGTCGTGGCGCGCAGAGGTCAGCCCGTTGGAGCCCATGCCGCCGTTGTAGCATTTCTCGTAGGTGGCCTGCCCGGTGGACGAGAGACCCACGATGACGTCGCCGGGGCGTATGTTGGCGTTGTCAATCACGTCGCTGCGCTTCATGCGGCAGGTCACGGTGCTGTCCACGATGATGGTCCTCACCAGGTCGCCCACGTCGGCCGTCTCGCCGCCTGTGCCGTATATGCCGATGCCCATGTCGCGCAGCTCCTGGAGCAATTCGTCGGTGCCGTTGATGATTTCCGAAATCACCTCGCCCGGGATGAGCATCTTGTTGCGTCCGATGGTCGAGGAGACCAGTATGCCGTCCACGGCGCCCACGCAGAGCAGGTCGTCGGTGTTCATGATGAGGGCGTCCTGCGCGATGCCTTTCCACACGCTGAGGTCGCCTGTCTCGCGCCAGTACATGTAGGCCAGGCTGCTCTTCGTGCCGGCGCCGTCGGCGTGCATGATGTTGCAGTATTCCGGGTCGCCGCCGAGGATGTCGGGGATGATTTTGCAGAAGGCTTTGGGGTAAAGCCCCTGCACTCACGCCGCGCATCATGTATCTTTGGTTGCTCATATGCCGTTTAAGATTTTACTTCGTAATTTTGTGCAAATATACAACTTTTTTTTCAATCCTGCGGCTTTCTCCTCCCTTTTTTGTACCTTTGCGCCCGAAAAACGGCAAAAACACATGATTGACCTGCAACAGTTGGGCCCTGCAGAGCCCTATCGCGAGATGTTCACCATAGAAGGGGAGCCGGATGAGGCCCGCGAGGCGCGCCGGCGCATTCTGGATGCCTTCCGCGACTTGGAGTTCTACGAGCGCGACCATATCTATCTGCTTCACGGCGAGCGTCTTCCGTCCGTCTCGGGCATTGCGGAGCGCTTTGAGAGCCAGCGTTTCGACCCGGTCTCGCAGAGTGAGACCTATGCCTTGCGCCACGGCGAAACGGCCGAATTTTGGCGGACGCAGTGGGAATGTAATTCCTTCCGCGCCACCACGCTGGGCACCAAGACCCACGAGTTCGGCGAGAGCCTTTCTTATCTGCGTGCGGGCCATCCGGAGTTCATCCGCCCTTCTGTCCGGGCTCAGTATCTGGAGCGCCACGGCTTCCTGGCGCCCATTCATCCCAAGGAGGAGGCGGCCAAAGCCTTTCTCGAGGGCATGCATCCTTCGCTGCATCTGGTGCTCAATGAGGCGCGTGTCTTCAGCGGTCTCAATCCCGACCCTTCGCGCAACCTGCGTGAGCGCATCTGCGGCACCTTCGACATGCTTTGGTGGTACGACGGCGAGGGTGATGCTTCCCGGGCCGGTTTCGTGCTCTTCGACTACAAGACCAACGCCTCGCTCTGCTCCGACTTCAACCGCCACAACCACGTCATGCTCCTGTCGCCTTTTTCTGACCTTGTTCAGGAGAGTCTTGGGGAGTACACCATCCAGCTGAGCCTCTATGCACTGATGCTTGAAGATATCGGTATCAATGTGCTGGGGCGCAGGATTGTATGGCTTAAAGATGACGGCTCTTTTGAGACGGTTGCTCTGTCCGACGTCTCCGAGCGCCTCCGTTCCTGTCTGTAAAGATAATATCCAATGAAAAAGTATAAGATTCTTTTCGTCTGTCACGGCAACATCTGCCGCAGCCCGATGGCCGAGTTCGTCATGAAACACCTCGTGGAGGAGGCCGGCCTTTCCGACCGCTTCGAGATAGCCTCCGCTGCCACCAGTACCGAGGAGATAGGCAATCCCGTCTATCCTCCCGCACGTCGCAAACTCTCTGAGCACGGCATCGGATGTGCGGGCAAGACGGCGCGCCAGATGACGCGTGCCGACTACGACCGCTACGACCTGCTCATCGGTATGGACCATTGGAATCTGCGCAACATGGAGCGCATCGCCGGCGGCGACCCCGAGGGCAAAATCAGACCGTTACTTTCACGCGATGTGGCCGACCCGTGGTACACCGGCGACTTCGATGCCACCTGGCGCGACTGTCTTGAGGGTTGCACCCAACTGCTGAAGGACTTCCGTGACGGGAACGCCTCCAAGCAGATATCCCGCAGAGACCCCGCAGAGTCCGACCAGAGACCGTGAAAGCGGCTTCGGATGTAAATTTTTACGTAGGAAATGGCCGCCGGATTGTTCCGACGGCCATCACTTTTCATTTTTCATTTTTAATTTTTCACTTGGATTCCGTGTGCGCCTAAAGCGCCACATGAATCCAACTTCCTTCGTTGATGAGTTCCGTGTGCGGCAGGTGGTCGCGGATGTACGCCAGCCAACCCGGACGCATCGGAATATCCACGGCGCGGCCTTTCGTGTGGTAGCTGTTCGCTGCGCCTTTTACGGCCTTGTTGAGCGCCTGGCAGCGGAAGCCGCTGTTGATGTGTATCGGCTGATGGAAGTGGTCTCTCAGGGGCTCTAAGACCTTCTGACACAGGCGCACGAGGTTGTTGACTTCGACCGCGTTAATGCGGTTTTCTATGCCCTTCTTCTCAGCGGTCTCGCTGTGAAGCATTTCTTCGAGGGTAAAGTGAGTAGTTAAGTTCATAAGTCGGCCCCCTCTCCGCTCCCCCTTTGGGGGAGTACCCATTCGGGGCGTTTGGGGTAGTTTAAACATGTGGTTTCCTGCTCACTCCCCCAAAGGTTTCTGTCCCCCGGGGACGGGGGAACCGAAGGGGGTAGATGGAGGGGGCTTAAGTATCTCCTTCATCTTGTCGTAGTAGCCGTCCACGCCGAGGAGGGTGGCGCAGAGCACGAGGAGTTGTGCGGAGAGCATGAGCACGGAGCCGTCGATGACGCCGAGCGGAGGTAAAATCAGCCCCGCAGCAGCGAAAGCCACT
>CADAVI010000027.1 GCA_902791295.1 uncultured Bacteroidales bacterium
CACATACTCGTCCATGTTGAACGTAATCACGTTCTTGAAAGACAACTCTCCGGCCTCATACTTCTTAATGAGCTCTCTGTAGAGACCCAGAGGACTGGACCCCGTGGGGCAACCCAGCTTAAAGGGCTTCTCTGCCGTGGGGTTGGCCTCAATGATGCGCTTTGCAACATAATCGGCCGCCCATTTGGACATTCTCTCGTAGTTAGGCTCAATAATAACTCTCATAAACAGATATAGGATTAGCTGTTAAAAAGGCATCGTGAGCCACTTCACGTAGCAGAAGTCCTGACGGTGAGGCAGGTTATCGTTCTTGGGATACATGCGCACGGCCGACTTATACAGACCGGCCTGCTTGGGAGAATGCATCACCTCGAAGGTATAGTTGTTGCCTTCTTTCTTCACCATCTTCAGAGGCTCGACAGAGAATACATATTCCTCACCGGCCTCGTTGGTTGCGACATTGATTTTCTCCAAAGCTACAGCATCGTCAAGGCCGACCTCGTTGATGACATAGCGCAACAGGTAGTCCTTACCAGTCTCATACAAACCGTTGGCGGGAGCAGAAGTCTCAGCGCTGACCACGCTGATGGCATCCCAGCGCTCAGCCACGGTCTCCTTCCACAGAGCGATGTCTTTGGCCAAACGGAAATTGTCCTTGGAGAGCTCCTTGAAACGCTTGGCCTGCTTCTCATAGAACCTTGCATAGTAGTCGTCGAGCTGACGCTTCATCGTGTAGTGAGGAGCGATCTGAGCGATAGAGTTCTTGATGACCTTAATCCATCCCTTCGAGATACCCTTCTTGTCCTTGGCAAAGTACAAGGGCAGAATCTCGTTCTCGAGCAAGGAGTAAATGGTGGCAGCGTCAAGTTGGTCCTGATAGCCCTGATTCTGATAGGTGCGCTTCTCCGTGAGAGCCCATCCGGCACCTTCACGATAGCCCTCAAGCCACCATCCGTCTTTAACGCTGAGGTTAACCACACCGTTCATCTCGGCCTTCTCGCCGGATGTGCCGGAAGCCTCGAGAGGACGGGTCGGAGTGTTCATCCAGATATCCACGCCGGAAACGAGACGACGGGCCAAAAGGAAGTCATAGTCCTCGACAAAGATGATTCGGCCCTGGAACTCGGGACGCTGGCTGATTTCAAAGATCTTCTTAATCAGACCCTGACCGGCACCGTCGGCGGGATGGGCCTTACCGGCGAAGAGGAAGATGACGGGACGCTCGGGATTGTTGACAATCCTGGAGAGACGTTCCAAGTCGGTGAACAGAAGGTGGGCACGCTTATAGGTGGCAAAGCGGCGGCAGAAGCCAATCACCAGCGCATTGGGATCAAAACGCTCCAGCAGTTTCGTCACACGGGCGGGGTCACCCTGGTTCTTCAGCCAGGTTTCGGTGTACTGCTGTGCCACATATTCGAAAAGTTTATTCTTCAGGGTCTGGCGTACAGCCCAGATTTCCTCGTCGGGACAGTTGTAGATGCCGTGCCAAATCTCCTCGTTGGACTGGTCGCTCATGAATTTGGCATCGAAATACTTGGCATACAAATCACGCCATTCGGCAGCTGCCCATGTGGGGAAATGCACGCCGTTGGTGACATAGCCGACGTGGCTCTCCGAAGGGTAATAACCCTGCCAAATGGGAGCGAACATCTTCTTCGACACCTCACCGTGCAACCAGCTCACACCGTTGACCTCCTGACAGGTGTTGCAGGCAAAGGTGGACATACAGAACTTCTCGCCCTTGTCATCAGGATTGGTACGACCCATACCGATGAACTCGTCCCAGGTGATACCCAACCTCTGGGGGTAAGCACCCATATATTTGCCGAAGAGACCCTCTTCGAAGTAGTCGTGACCGGCGGGCACAGGAGTGTGCACGGTGTAGAGACCGCTGGCACGCACCAGTTCGAGAGCTTCGTTGAAACTCAGACCGTCCTCCTCGATGTAGTCACACAGACGCTGCAGGTTGCAGAGTGCGGCATGACCCTCGTTGCAGTGATATATATCCTTCTTGATGCCCAACCTCTTCAGCAACAGCGTGCCGCCGATGCCGAGCAGGATTTCCTGCTTGAGACGGTTTTCCCAGTCGCCGCCATAGAGGGCATGAGTGATGGGTTTGTCGAACTCAGAGTTCATTTCATTATCAGTATCAAGAAGATACAGCTTCACACGACCTACATTAACACGCCACACATAGGCATGCACCTGATAGTTGGTATAGGGCACATCGATTACCAGAGGATTGCCGTTCTCGTCGAGTTGGCGCTCGATGGGCAGCGAACCGAAGTTCTGCGTCTCATAGTTGGCAATCTGCTGTCCGTCCATCGACAGGCTCTGAGTGAAGTAGCCGAAACGATAGAGGAAGCCCACGGCACACATATCCACGTTGGAGTCGGAAGCCTCCTTGATGTAGTCACCGGCCAACATGCCCAGACCGCCGCTGTAAATCTTCAGGGCGGAGTGGATGCCGTACTCCATGCAGAAATAAGCCACGGAGGGACGGGTGCTGTCAGGCTTCACCGACATATACTGGCAGAAAGAGTCGTACACATCACTG
The DNA here is from genome assembly GCA_902791295.1 of uncultured Bacteroidales bacterium. Classification (GTDB taxonomy): domain Bacteria; phylum Bacteroidota; class Bacteroidia; order Bacteroidales; family Bacteroidaceae; genus Physcousia. The sequence goes on from CADAVI010000027.1 coordinate 2,558, forward strand.
ATGCGCTTCATCAGGGCCTTATCCTTCAGTATTTCCTCCTTACGGTTGTAAGTGAGGCGCTCCAGGAGCATCACGGGGTTGTGCTTCACGTCGTGGTAGATCTGGGGGTCGAGGTCGCGGAACAGGTCGCGGGCCTCAAAGTTCCACACCCACCACATATTGTGGGCAATCTCATCAAGACACTTCAACTGCGCAGGAAGGCTCGACTTGACGGTCAGCGTCTTCCACTGCGGAGCATTTGAATAATCAGCTTTAATCTTCATAAACTTAGCGTATATATGTTGCGTTTAATTGTTTACTCTCTCTTTGGCATGACGCAGCGCGATGTCGTATGCCTCATAGTAATATTTAATGAAGTGTTTCCACAAGGCCTTCTCGGACAGTTTTGCCGCCGCCTTGCGGGCTGCCGTGACATCCTTCTCCGGGAGGTTCATGTAGCGCTCCACGGTGGCTGCTATTGCATCCGCCACTTCGGAATAATTATAATCGGTGCGCGTCACAACTTCCACGCCGTCCATGATGCCCGAACGCGACCCTTTGACGGAATCTGCCCACATGCCGAAGCCCGACAGAGAAGTCGTGATACAGGGCACGCGGAAAGCCACTGACTCCAAAGGAGTGTAACCCCAGGGTTCATAATATGAGGGATATACCGACAAATCGTTACCGATGAGCATATCGTAGTAATGGCGGTTGAACACGCCGTCTTTACCGTCCAGATAGCAGGGGACAAAGATTATTTTCACGCGGTCTGCAGGACGGTTCCAGAAATCAAAATAGCGCAACTGTCCAATAACGTTGTCGTGATTGAAATCGTAGAGCTCATGCGTCAACACGGGGCAATCGAGTGCCGTGTCGTATATTTTGGCCTTACCCTTGAGCCTATCTGTCAAATCCGCACGGGCAGCCCCACTCCATGCCGGCACCTCCACAAGCGCCAGCACCTGACGTCCTTCGGCCTGCGACTGAAGCGTATGGCGCAGGCGGTTCATCGCCTCCACAAAGACGTCTATGCCTTTGTTTTTGTACTCATAGCGCCCGGAAGTGGCTACAACAAGCGTGTCTTCGGCAAAAGTGCAGCCGGTGAGGGCGTTGGCCACACGGAAGATACGGTCCCGGGCTTCTTTGCGCACCTTGTCAAAACTTTTGCTGTCAGGCACAAAGTCTGCCTCAAAGCCGTTCATCAGCACGGCGTCACAGGGCTTGTCCAACAACTCCGCACACTCCTTTGCCGTCACATCAGAGACGGTTGTGAAGCAGTCTGCAAAATAGGCAGTCTGGCGCTCAATGGAATGCTTGGCGGCAACGTTGAACTCATGCGACATCTGGGTGCCGTTGTATGCCCACAGGTATTCATAGAGAGGCTTGCCGTTTCCGGCGATGGAACGGCCGATGGTGGTGGCATGCGTGGTGAACACCGTGGCAATGGCCGGAACGTGCTTCCGAAGATAAAGAGCACCGAGACCGGTCATCCATTCGTGTGCCTGATAAATTACGTTGTCGGTCTCAATCAAATAAAACTTATAAAAACTCTCCACCACCTTCGCAGCGGCATACGAGAACATGGAGGCCTCGTCATAGTCGCCGTAAGCGTTCAGAGAGTCCACCTGGAAATCATTCCACGCATCGGTGTATATTTGATTTTTTTCTGCAAAAAAAGGATTGAAGTCCACCAGGATGACACACGGATTCCCGGGGATGTTCCAACGGCCGGTGCGGACGGTCAGCCCCTCCTCCGCTGCAACAGCAGCCCAATCCTTAAACAATTGCTTCTCCTCCTTAAACAGGGGGTTCTTCTTATTCTTCCAAAAGTCGGGACCGATGAATATCAACCTGTCCTGCATTTGCTGTTGCAAAGTCTTGGCACGGGTGGAGAGGACTGTGTAAATGCCACCTACCTTGTTGCACACTTCCCAACTGCTTTCAAATATGAAATTGGGGCTATTGGACTTTTTCCTTGTCGCCATGTTATGGAAGAATAAAAATTTACGAGCGCAAAGATATGGAAATCTTTTGGCTTAGCCCCTCGTTTTTTTTACATTTTTTTGCTTATATCTTCATTTTTTTACTTTAGAGGGTCAGAAGCAAAACTATATACGCCAAATAGGCCGCCATCAGAAAGGCGCCCTTTATCCGTCCGATACGTCCTCTGTGAAGGGCCAGAACAAACAACATCACCACACTGCCGATGAAATAGCCGATGTCCGCAGACGTCAGGCCGTCCATACTCAACGGACGTATCACTGCACACGGCCCCAGGGCGAAAAGAACATTAAAGATGTTGCTGCCCAACACATTGCCTATTGCCAACCCCTCCCGGCCCTTGTATGCAGCCATCACACTTGTGGCAAACTCAGGCAGCGACGTTCCGGCGGCAAGCACCGTGATGGCAATTACACGCTCAGACACACCCAACGTCTGGGCCAGTGCAGCCGCGTTGTCCACCAAAAGCCTGGCGCCCGCAATAAGGCCGGTCGCACCCAGCAACAGATAAAGCACGATACGTGTCAGGGACATTATCTTGTCCGCAGGATAAAGTTCCTGCGTCCTGTGTCGGCGGGCATAGTAGAAAGTCCACCCCATATAGGCGGAAAAGAGGAGTACCAGCGCCAGCCCATCCAGGCGCGACAGACCGTCCTGACACCCGAGAATCACCAACAGGACAGACACACCGATGGTGATGGGCATATCGGTGAACAAGGCACGTCTTGAGATGGCCAACGGAAGCACCATGCTGGAGGCACCGGTAATCATCAGGGCGTTGAATATGTTGGAGCCCATGATGTTGCCCACACTCATGTCCGAACTGCCGCGCAGGGCACTGAAAAAACTCACCATAAACTCCGGCAGGGAGGTGCCGATGGCCACGATGGTCAGGCCGATAACCAGTTCGCTGATTCTGTAACGTCTCGCTACGGCCGTGGAGGCATCCGTGAAACGGTCTGCACCCCACAACACGAGCCCCATTCCCAGGACTATAAAAACAATTTGAACAAGTATCATGCCGCAAAATTACAAAAAAAACTTAATTTGCTAAAATATTCGCCGATAACAAACAGGCATACACCAACTTTTTATTACCTTTGTTGTCAAAAGCAATAGAAACAACCTAAATATCGAACGATGAAACTGAAAAATCTTATTGTTTTGGGTGCGTTAACCTGCTGCGGTGCAGCAGGGGCACAAATCAACGATTGGCAGAACATTGACGAGCGTATCGCCTACACCTGCCCCGATAGCGTGCAGGAGGCGCGCGGTCATGTGTCCACCTACCAGATGGCGCTCCAGAATCAGGACTGGAACGAAGCCTACATTTCCTGGAAATGGCTCATGGAGAAAGCCCCCTACTCCATCACCGGCATCTACAAAGGCATGGCGCCTTATATGCTCTACAACCTCATCAACGCATCCGCGGACAACGCCAAGAAGAAGCAATACTTCGACGACCTCATGGCTATGTTCGACGCCCGTCAGGAGCGCCTTGACAATCTCAACAAGATGGAGAAGAGCGATGCACTCCGCAGCACCTTGGGCGACGTGCTGGCCGTGAAGGCGGAATACTACAACTGGACGGCACCCAATGTGCCCGGCTCCGGCTACACGCTCAACAAGGCATGGGACAACTTCGCCACCGCCATCAAGATGGTCAACGAGCAGGGCGGACGCGAAATCACCGGCGGCTGTCTGCAGACCTTCTTCATGGTGTCCGATGCCATCTATAAATATTACGTCGGTCAGAACACACCCGATGTGTGGCGCGAACAGTATCTGCAGGACTACCTCGACTCCAAGGACGCCTGCGAGAAGATGCTCCAGCTGGCCAAGGAGGCCCAGGAGCAGGGCGACACCGCGAAGGCTGCAAAGCTGGTGGCCACATACGACGGCCCGCTGGCCTTCATCGACCAGACCTTCGCTGCCTCCGGCGCAGCTGACAGAGACCAGATTATCGCCATCTACACCAAGAAGTTCGACAGCTACAAGACGGACATCAACAAGCTCAACAGCGCCATCAACCTGATGGCCCAGAACGAATGCGACGACTCCGACATCTACTACGAGTATGCCGTAGCTGCCTACAACATCCAGCCCACCTTCACCTCAAGCATCGGCTTCGCCCAGAAGCTGCAGAAGGAGGGTAAGGCTCAGGAATGTCTCACCTATTACAATAAAGCCCTTGAACTGGCTCCCAACGACGACGTCAGAGGCAACATCTGCCTGAGAGTTGCACGCGCCCTGGCCTCTTCCGGTGCCGTCACCAAGAGCGGAGAGTATGTTGAGAAGGCCATCGGCTACAACCCCAACATCGTGGGTAAGGCCTACTACCAGCAGGCCATCAACCTCACGAAGGCTCACGACTTCCAGACGGCCGTCACCTATTGCGACAAGGCTGCAGAGGCCGATATCACTGTGGCTCCTGCTGCCGAGCGTCTGAAGGCCAACCTGAAGCAGGCCATCGCCGCCAACGCCGCCAACGCCAAGGCTCAGGCCGAGTATCAGGAGTATCTTCGCAAGAAGAAGGCCGAAGAAGACTTCTGGAAGGGCGGAGCCAAATAAGGCCCAAACGCGCGAGACAATTGCTATTGCAAGCGGGACGAATCCCGTATCCGACAGACGGCAGCCTCAAGGTTGCCGTCTGTTTTTTTGCTCTTTCTTTACCAAGTTTGCTACACCGCATTGTAACAGTTGTCAGAGTGCGGTGCAGCAAGTGCCAAACCGCAGTGCCGCATTTTTTTCAGCAGGGACAATTCCCGACAGACCAAGCCCCCCTCTTCTCCCCTCCGATGTACGAGCAGTGAACGAGGAGTGAACGAGCGGGAACGAGGATTCTCTTACTCTGCTCGTAGTCGGCTCGCTGTCGTGTCGGAATCTGCGGAGGCACTGAAGCATAAAAAGAAAAAGCGCCCGCAGATTTCGTCTGCAGGCGCCTTGTGCGTTTTCGTGAACAGATTTGTGCCTCTACTTCACGGAATACTTCGTCCCGCCCTGGGTGTATATCCGCTCACAGGCTTTTCGGAAAAGCACCGGACCATGAGGGCGCAGATGGGATTATTCTCACACGGGCACATAGAGGTAACTATTTCTGAGATTTTTTCATAGACAACTTATCTTTTGAATTTTCCAACTTATATTTCTCAAAAGATAACTTATGTTTTTCGAAACACACAAAAAAAAGCCCCCGACGATTTGTCGGAGGCCTTATAAGTTAGTCCGCTACCCGGAATTACTCCTTGATGGTGCAGATGCTGACGCGGTTCCAGTCGGGCTCAGAGAAGCTGTTGCCTACACCCTGACCCTCAGCAGAGATGCGATCCTCAGCAATCTTGTACTTCTTCACGAGCATGGTCTTCACAGCCTCAGCACGCTGACGGGCGATGCGCTCGTTAACCTCAATGCTGCCTTCAGGAGAAGCATAACCCTTGATGACAACCTTGCTGCCGGCGTGATTCTTCAGGAAGGTGGCGATGCGCTCTACGTTGGGCTGCTGAGCAGGAGAAATGTTGCTCTTACCCTGGTTGAAGTATACGTAGCACTCCAGGTTGTCCTTGGTGTTGGTAACAGTCTGAACGACAGCGGGCTTAGCCTCACAAGCCTTGAGAGCAGCCTCGAGGTCGGAGATGCGCTTGTTCTTGGCAGCGATGGTCTGATCGCGATCAGCCACCTGGCCACGGGTCTCATTGATGGTAGCGTTCAGGCGATCCACCTCAGCCTGGTCGTAAGCGCGACCGAAAGCGAAGCTGTGAGTGCCGTTGCTGTTCTTGAAGTGGTAGGTGCAGCCGGCGAAAATCTGAATCTGAGCAGCACGAGCCGTCATAGCCAGATTTCTGTTGACGAAATCATAAAGAATGGCGGGCTTCAAAGCAACAGTCCAAGCCTTCTCCTTGCCGAGGTTGAAGTTGAAGTTGGCACCGAACTTGAAGACGAGGTCGTTGTGGTCGTTGTCAGCACCGGGAATGAAGGTGTGACCCCAACCGGTACCGGCCAAAGCCTGAATCTCGAACAGACGGGGAGCACCCTTGTAACCGCCGAAGAGGTTCATCAGGTTAACGGTACCGTTCATGGTGAGCACGGTGTAGTCGATGGCAAAACCGCCGTTGTCAAGGCTGGCCCATGTGCCCTTGTTGCCGGAGCAGGCGGTGTTAACCACGCCGGTGTACTCCAACTCCATACCGAAGACGGGAGTCAGCTGCTTACCCACGTTCAAACCGAAAGCGCCACGTGCGTCCTTCCAGAATGCATGGCCGACAGCAGGAGAGGCGATACCGCCCTGAATGCCGAGGTACCAGTTGTCAAAAAACTTGCTTTCCTTGTAAAGGTTCTCTGCAGAAGCACTCATGGCTACAAGAACCAAAGCAAATACAGATACAAACTTTTTCATACTTTTTACTTTTAGTTAATAATTGGTAAAAAAGAACTTTTATTCCATAAATTTTATGCAAAGGTACGCTTTTTTTTCTATATTTGTGCAATAATATGATAAAAAACTGCCTTTCTAACTGCAAAATTAACATCGGACTGCGTATTTTGAGGCGCAGAAGCGATGGTTATCATGACATTGAGACTATATTCTACCCTATCCCGTTGTACGACAGGATTTCCGTTTCCACGTTAGAAAACGGGGCGCAGGTTTCTGCCGACAAACTGACAGTGACGGGCATCCCTCTTTCCGCCACCAGTGATGACAATCTCGTCATGCGTGTGGTCCGGATGCTGAGAGAAGAAGGCTACAGCATCCCCCCTCTCAACATCACGCTGCATAAAAACATCCCCTCCGGAGCCGGCTTGGGCGGCGGCAGCAGCAACGCTGCTTTTACCATGACACTGCTGAACGAACTTTTTCATCTCGGGCTCAGTGAGCAGGAGATGGAGCAGTTTGTGGGGCGGCTTGGCGCCGATTGCGCGTTTTTTGTGCATAACAAACCCGCCATAGCGGAAGGCATCGGCAATATCTTCACACCTACGGACATTGACCTGAAGGGCTATTGGATATGGCTGACCAAGCCTTCGGATTTTGTCAGTACGAAAGAAGCCTATCAGTCCGTCAGACCCGACGAAACCCACCGCATACACTGGCCCCGCAACAATTCAGAAATCAGATGGGAAGAACTGACCAATGATTTTGAAGCCAGTGTTTTTCCCAACCATCCCAATGTCGCTGCACTAAAATCGATGATGCAGGATGCAGGTGCCTTCTATGCCGCCATGTCCGGCAGCGGCGCTTCAGTGTTCGGCCTATTCAAAGAAAAACCCCGGACAGTAGCTCTGCCCGAGGATATTTTCTCATTTGTCGCCCGACTTTAAAGCCTCGCAGACTTAAAGGGCACTCCTTATTTAATAATATCTAACTCCTTGAACACCTTCTTCAGCGCAACGACGGCACGATCCACCTGCTCGTTGGTGTGATTGGCCATCAGCGCAAAGCGCACCAGCGTATCCTGAGGACCGCAAGCGGGAGGAATCACGGGATTGATGAAGACACCCTCTTCGAAAGCCCGGGCCACAACGACAAAAGTCTTGTCCACATCGCGTACATAAAGAGGAATAATAGGAGATTCCGTGTCGCCGATTTCGAAACCTTCTTCCTTGAAACGGCTCAAGGCATAGTTGGTGACACTCCACAATGCCTCCAGACGCTCGGGCTCGCTCTTGATGATGCGCAAAGCCTCGCGGGCGGCAGCTGTTGCAGCCGGCGTACAGGATGCGGAGAAGATATAAGTACGAACCATGTGACGCAGAGCGTCGATAATCTCCTGGTTGGCAGCAATAAAGCCGCCGATAGAGGCCAATGACTTGGAGAAGGTGCCCATGATGAGATCCACCTCATCGGTCAGGCCAAAGTGGTCGCAAACGCCACGGCCCTGACGTCCGAACACGCCCAAACCGTGTGCTTCGTCCACCATGATGGAGGCATTGTACTTATGCTTCAGCTCTACGATTTCGGGCAACTTACACAAGTCGCCTTCCATGGAGAACACACCGTCTACGACAATGAGCTTCACCTTGTCCGGATCGCAGCGTTGGAGCACACGCTCCAAATCCGCCATATCGTTGTGCTTGTAATGCAACTGCGTGGCGAATGACAGACGGCGGCCGTCCACGATGGAGGCATGGTCCCGATCATCACAAATGACGTAATCGTCCTTGCTGACCAACTGAGGGATGACGCCGCTGTTCACTGTGAAACCGGTCGAGATGCACAGACAATCGTCTTTGCCGACGAATTCTGCCAACTCCTTCTCCAGTTGCACGTGAATATCCAGCGTGCCGTTCAGGAAACGGCTTCCGGCGCATCCGCTGCCATACTTCTGCATTGCGGCACACCCGGCATCGATGACACGCTGATCACCGGTCAGACCGGTATAAGCGTTACTGCCGAACATCAACACGTGATGCCCGCCCATATCAACTTCTGTACCCTGTTTGCCTTCAATCTGGCGGAAATAAGGATAAATTCCCCTCTGCTTAATCTCTTTGGAAAGAGAAACGAAAGGGTGTTTGGAAAGCTTCTCTTCAAGTATTCCCATATTCAATGATATTCTTTATCTCTTACAATTCTTTGCAAAAGTACAAAAAAAATAGGAGTTGAGCCCCCAGATAAGGAAGTTATTTGCTATTTTTTTGCCATTTTTGATTTTTTAGCAATTTTGACGATTGTTGTCTATCTTCTTTTATATATTTTTGCAACTGAATATGAAGACGAGCATCTGGTTTATCGTGAACCCCATCTCCGGGACCAAGGACAAAGAGCACATCATTGCCCTGATTCCGGAATACATCGACCCCGCACGTTTTACCTACGAGATTCACAAGACAGAGCATCAAGGCCACGCAGCGGAAATCACCCGTGAAGCCATTGCTCAAGGCATCGACATCGTGGTAGCCGTGGGTGGAGACGGCACGGTCAACGAAGTGGCCAGAGCTTTAATACACACAGAGACCGCCTTGGGCATTATCCCCTGCGGCAGCGGCAACGGACTGGCCCGTCATCTGGCGCTCCCGATGAATCCCAGAGGCGCCCTGCAGATTATCAACGAGTGCAACATTCATCGCCTGGACTACGGGCGCATCAACGGACGCCCGTTTTTCTGCACGGCCGGAATGGGCTTCGATGCCAACCTCTCTGATAATTTTGCCAAGGCCGGACGGCGCGGCTTGCTCACCTATGTCGAAAACGCTTTGCGTTTGGGTATGGCCTACGAGAGTGAAACCTATACCCTCGAGTATGTCACGGAAGACTGGAAAATACACACGGACACCGTCAAGGCCTTCCTTCTCACCTGCGCCAACGCCGGCCAATACGGCAACAATTTCTGGATTGCACCCAAAGCCTCCATGCAGGACGGCCTGATGGACGTCAGCATCATCGAGCCTTTCCCCCTGATAGAGAGCGGCCCCATTGCCTACCAGATGGTGCACAAGACCATCTACCGCAATCCGCGCTGCCAGAGTTTCAAGTGCCGCAACATCACCATACAAAGGGAGCATCCGGGCGTGATTCATTACGACGGAGAACCCGCTGAAGAAACGTCGATGGTGCGCGTGGAAATTGTGCCTCATGACATTCTGATGTTGGTGAATATCCGGAAGCACGGCCCCCGTCCCCGCCAGGCCATCAGCAAAGACTTTTTGGAGAAGTTGCATCGGAGACTCTCCTGAGCGGTACTTCTATCCCTCTACCTTTTGGAATTTGGCAAAACGTAACAGTAATTGCTTTTTGCCGGCATTTTCAAAGTCCACCACAGCCTTGGCGTCAATGCCGCTGCCTGAAGTGGACTCCACCCTGCCCCGACCGAAGCGCTCGTGAACGATGATGTCCCCCGCAACGACTGTCGCAGGAGCAGAAGCGGTCTTGCTGCCCGAGACCGGTCTGCTGCCCGAGGCAGATGTCAGGGCAGACAACGGACGCACGTTGTTAGCCGGCTGCGTTGCAGGAATCCGTTTCGGCACGATGAGTGGCCGGGAAGACGGCTCTCTCACCGGTGAACCAAAGATGCCTGTCTCCTGCAGGAATCTCGACGGCTGCATCTGTTCCACCTTGCCGTAGCGGAAGCGCGACCTGGAAGTGGTGAACACCAATATTTCCTCCGCGCGCGTCATGGCCACATAACACAGTCGCCGCTCCTCCTCTATCCCCATCGGGTTCTCCATGGCCATGGTGGAGGGAAACAGTTCCTCTTCCATACCTACCACAAACACAGCTCTGAACTCCAGTCCCTTGGCCGAGTGTATGGTCATCATAGTCACGACACCGTCGGAGTCTTCCTGATTGTTCATGTCGTCCAGGTCGCTCAACAGTGACACCTCCTGCAGATAGTTGGCAATACGCGCTTCCAGGCTTTGCTCCCGACGCTCGGCCGCAAAGGCTGCGATGCCGTCCATCAATTCCTGCATATTTTCCTGGCGGGCGATATCTTCCGCTTCCTTTCCGCGATTGATTTCCTCTTTCAGGCGGCTTCTCTCCACCACCATCTGCGAGAACACGTCGGCCGTTTCATTCTCTGAAGCCTCGTGTAATTCCTGAATCAGATTATGAAAATCCCGCAGCTTACCTTTAGTTCCTCCTGACATATCCAATCCGTCCGGATTGGCGATAACATCCCAGATGGGCTTTTGGGATTTCACGGCTTCTTCCGACAATTTATCCATTGTGGTCTGTCCGATGCCTCTCGCCGGGTAGTTGATGATGCGCCTCAGTGCCTCTTCATCATAGGGATTCACGGCCAGACGGAAATAAGCGATGGCGTCTTTTATCTCTTTGCGCTGATAGAATGACACACCGCCAAAGATTCTGTAGGGTACTGCATTTTTGCGCAACACCTCCTCAAACGAACGGCTTTGGGCGTTGGTCCTGTAGAGTATGGCGATGTCAGCAAACGAAAAACCCTTGCGATTGTGCAGCTCCTTAATACGCTTCATCACAGAGCCGGCCTCATCAATGTCGCTGTAGCAGCGTATAAGACTTATCGGCTCACCCACATCCTTCTTTGAATACACCTCCTTGGGAATCTGTCCTTTGTTGTGCGCTATAAGCCTGGACGCGGCATTGACGATGGTCTGCGTCGAGCGGTAGTTCTGCTCCAGCTTAAAGAGCTTTGCCCCATTGTAACGTTCCCTGAAGCGCAGGATATTATTGATGTTGGCGCCGCGGAAAGAGTAGATGCTCTGTGCATCGTCGCCCACCACGGCGACTCTCTGCCGGTGCTGCGTCAACTGCCAGACAATCTGGTCCTGGGCGTAGTTGGTGTCCTGATACTCGTCCACCAGCACAAACTGGAAACGCTCCTCATACTTGCGGCACACCTCAGGAAAATCTCTGAACAGCAGCCACGTATTGAGCAGCAGGTCATCGAAGTCCATGGCCTCAGACTGGCGACACCTTTGGGCATAGCGTCTGTATATCTCGCCCGTTGCCGGCACTTTGGCCGCACGGTCGGCATTCATAATGTTGCTGGAGGCAACATACTGGTCGGGCATCACCAACCGGTTTTTCGCCGCAGAGATGCGCGAAGCCACAGAACCCGGCTTGTATATCTTCTCGTCCAATCCCATCTCGCGAACGATGGTTTTAATCAGGGCTTTGGAGTCTGTCTGATCGTAGATGGTGAAATTGGATGAGTTGAGCCCGAGATATTCATACTCTCGGCGCAGAATGCGGTAAAAGATACTGTGGAAGGTGCCCATCCACAATCGGGAGGCTTTGTCCGCCCCCACTTGCCGGGCAATGCGCTCCTGCATTTCCCTGGCGGCTTTGTTGGTGAAGGTTAGGGCCAGGATGTGCTCCGGTGCCATCCCCTGCTCCATCAGCCACGCGATTTTATAGGTAAGTACGCGGGTCTTGCCGCTGCCTGCACCGGCAATCACCAGCGATGGAGCGTCACAACAGGTGACAGCGCTTTGCTGCGCAGGATTCAATTCCTCCAGATTCACCATATCATACCTGCCAATATCAGCCAGGGCCACCGACGGAAGCCGTAACACAGAAGTTCCACCACATCACGCCACGAAGACAGGACTCCCGACACGAGACCGTACACCATGGAGACAGTCACCACGGTCACCGTAGAGACCGGATAGAGGCCGGCCAGCCAAGGACTGCCGGCAATACCGCCTGAGATACTCAACAGGGGCGATGTAGGCACGACGGCCAACAGCACAATACCGGCAGTCAGTGTCACACCCACCACCACGGCAGCGATGTAACCGTCACGGGGCATGGGACAGGAGCGCGGCCTCAGCATACCGGAATACACCAAGGCTCCGAGAGCCATTAAGCCCATCAGCACATAGGCCAGATGGCGGTCACCCACCCATTCTACACCATGCAGCCAGAGAAATCTGAAAAACTGGTCTATGTTCATCTCTTGCATCTCGCGTACCTCCTTTCTGCGCTTATTCGTCGGCCTTCAGGTTCTCCAAATCAATGATATGCAACTGCAACGCCCGCGTCACCAGTCTCGTGGCGTTCACGCCCTGACGCTCCCTTTCGGGGAAGAGTCGGTTGATGAGTTCGGCCTGACGCTTCTCCAGACTCTTGGCACCGAAGGGCATCGTCTTGAGTGAGGCTATCATATCCTTAGTGTAGCCCAATGCCAGATGGCGCAGGTAGCGCTCGTCGTATTCGTCAATATCATAGTCCAGCAAGGCGTCCGTCTGCTGTGTCTCGGCATTCACGCTCTTGCGGAAACGCACCAGGATTTTCTCCAGTATCGGTTCGTTGAACACCATGTGGCGCCCGTGCATCACCAGTTGAACATCGTCACGCTGCAGCAGGTTACCGGTCTTGAGAATGATGCCGTCTGCTCCTGCGGCCAAAGCCTCCACCCACAGACGCTCATTGAGCACCTCGCCCGTGAAGATGAGTATCTTGAGCTGCGAATACCTTGTACGCAACTGACGGCAAAGATCCACGCCCACGGTCGTGCTGCCTCCGAGTCCGAGGTCCAACAGCACAAGGTCGGGCACTTCCTGCCTGATCAACTTCCACAGCTCGGCTTCGTTTTGTGCCGTGCCGATGATGGTGGCTTCCGGAATCTCCGTGCGGAAGATTTGCTCCGTACCCTTCAGTTCGAGACTGACGTCTTCGACTATGATGACTTTGAAGTTTTCCATAGTGTGAAGTATATTTTTTTGTTATCGGCATATAATCGTAATCCGGGATGTCCGGAGAACGCATCGAGTTCCCTCAGTATTTCTTTGGCGACCATGGCATCGAAGTTGTCTGCCGTGGCCATGAACTGGTGCTCGTCTGCCCGGTTGCCGTTCGGTGTGCTCACCAGCACATCTTTTTCTCTTTCCTCCACTGCAAACGTGCCGCCTCCCAAGCGCTTCAGCAGTTCCCGGAGCAACATCGCATCGCCGATTACGTCCACCCGGGGGGCGTCTTTTATGATTTCGTCCAGATGCACCGTCTGCCGACGGAACACCGGCTCCTGCAGTTGGCTTTCAGCCTGCATCGTGAGCATGCCGTAAATTTTCCTGTAATAGCTGCACACTTCATGCAACTGTTCATGCGTGGCGTTTTCCAACATTTGCCGTATGCGGGCCGGATAATACATGGTCTCGTGCTTGATGGTGGACAGACAGTTGTCCAAGATTTGGTTCTGACAGTAGAGGCGGTCTGCCTCGTAGCCCAGCCGCGCCACTTTCTCCTGCGCTTCTTCCAACATATTCTCGGCATCCAGCTTGAGCACGGCCTGACGGCGAACGCGGTGCACCATCAGCGAAAAGATGGTCAGCGAGAACAAGGCCATGACCAGCGCCACAAGGATGAACACCTGACCCAGACGCCGCATCAGCTCAATGCGCTGCGCATACAGCGGCAGGTTGGGGTCGCGGGTCAGTTCGTGATGCAGCCTGACACACTCGTCGTTGTGTCGCTCGTAGGCCTCCCAGTCGTGGCGCTCAAGCGCCTCCACGGCAGAATCGTTGTGCAGGGCCAGACTGTCCCTTATCTGTTGCTTCACGTCCTGCGCCGACACACCGGCGGACAGGATGAGGGCAATGAACACCACCACGGTGCGGGCCAGACGGAACCACACGCGGCTCCCCTTTCCCACTTCACTTTCATGGCCCATGTCACACACGGCAAAGCGCTTGGACATCTTTCTGTATTTTTGGATGATGCCTTTGCAGTTGAGCAGTCCGAATCCGTGTCCCCTCTTCTTTTCGTCCGCAGCATCAAAGCCGCATCCGTTGTCTTTCACGGCAATCTCCACATACTGCTCCGTTTCCTCCACCTCAATGTCCACCCGACCGCCTTCCGGCGTATATTTCCGGGCATTGTCGCAAAGCGTGTTGAGCATGAAGAGCGTCAGTACGCGGTCGGCCTTCACCTCAGCCTCTGTATGAGGCACGGTCAGCGTGATGCCCTGACGCTCAAAAGTGGGACGGTTGAGCGCGATGGTATCCAGCAACGGCTGCAGGGCGAAAGTGGTGATGCCCACGTTGAGTTGCCCTTTCTGTATTTGTATCCATTGGGTCAGCACACCGCCCAAGCGCTCTATCTCCCCGGTCAGTTCCCTGATGTATCCGGCGTCGGCCGACGGGTGCAGCAGGCGTTCGATGAAGGGAATCACCGATGCTGCCAAAGCCACCTTGGTGCGTCTTTCGATGTTGGCCACTTTCTCTTTGTGAAGTTTCAGCGTAATGGCGTCGGCCTCCTCGCCTATTTCCTCCAGTTTTTCCTCCAGACTCTCCCGATGCTTCCTGCCGCGCCGCTTAATGCTTCTCATGAGCAGTGCGAAAGCCACCAGAGTGAAGAGCGACAGCAGCACGAATACCGTCAGTTTGACGTAAAGGCTCCTCTGCGACTGTATCACCTGCAGTTGACGGCTCTCCACGTCAATATCCTGGCGCATCAGTTCCAGACAGTCCAGATAGCGCAGACGGTAGAGCCTGGAATTCTCCTTTTCCTCCAAAGCGCTGTAGACCATGGAGAGATGTTCGTAGATGCGGCTCTCCCACTGCAACTCCGGCAGTGTGTCGCGCCGATGCTGCTCCTCCACGAGTTCCTTGGCTTCGAGAAGATAGGCCAATGCATCCCTGTAGCGCCCCTCGTCGAAGGCCAACTCTGCCCGCGTTCTGAGTGCCGCCCCCTCCTGAAAGAGGTCTTTATAGGCGGCAAAAGCCTCCTGTGCGTTTCGGGCCATCTCGTCGCTCCCCGTGTGTTCGGCGATGGCCTGCATGGCGTTGCCCTGAAAGTAGAGACTGCCGCTGCGCCTCGCCACCGAAAGCACGCGGAAGAGGTCCTCCATCTCATGGTAGCGCACATCTTCCTCCGTCCCCGTGTAGTATCCGCCGCTGCCGGTCATGTAGTGGTAGTTGAGCCACTGCGCTGTGTCCTGCATATCCTCCACATCGCGCCCCACCTCCAGGAGTTCGGCTCTTGAGAGCGAATCCATGCGCAGGTAGTAGAAATAGGTACTCGCAATGATGTGCATCTCGCTGCGGCAGTAGCGCAAGCGCCGGTGTTCGTATTCTGTAAGTCCGTCCTCCTCGTCCTGTATGCGCAACAACCTTTCGTCAGCATGCACCTGTGCCAGATGGTAGTCGCGGAAATCGCCCGTGCGCTGAGCCACCTTCATGGCCAGTACATCGAGAGCCAGCTGCGAGATCTGGTTGCGCGTCAGAGTTCGCGCCTGCTTGATAAGTGCGTTGGCCTCAGAGAATCGCATCTGTTGATAGGCCTCGAAGGCCAGATTCTCCAGGGCAAAACACTTCTGCTCCCCGCTCACGGCCAGGCGCTGCGCCTTCAGGGCCAATGCACGCACGGAGTCGGTGGAGACGTAGCGCAGACGGTAGGCCCGCTCGTTGAGACTGAGCGCGCGACCGTCACCTGTCTCATTACCACAAGTCTTCACACCGCCCGGGGCGGCATGAAGACTTGCAGCGATAAGCAGTATCGTCAGTATATTAATAGTTCTCAAGTTCCTTGGCCTTGTCCTTCTGACCTATGGCATTGTAGATGGTGCGCAGTTCATAAGCCCACTTGCCGCTGTCGTCGGGCACAAGCTGACGCACTTTCTCAAAGTAAGGTAGTGCCTGCTCAAAGTAGGCTCTTACGTTGTTCTGCACATCGGCATCGGCCTCGGCCTGCGACTTGTAGCGCTTGCCGGCGATGGTCTTGTTGTTGGCGTCGGCGATGTTAAACAGACAGATGCCGCACTGGATATTGCCGTCCAGATAATCGGGATCGGCCTCCACGGATTTCTTATAGTATTCCAGGGCCTCGGCATACTTTGACTCGGCGAAAAGGCTGTAGCCCTTGCCATAGTTCGCCATTTTGCTGTTAGGAGCCACTGCCAGCACCTCGTCGCAAAACTTACCCAACTCCACAGGATTCTTGGCATAGAAGGCCATCAGGTTTTGAATGGTCACTTCGCTCTCCTCACTGGTGGGGTCTTTGGCTATCTGCTCGCGCATAGCCTTCACCCAGCCGATGGTGTCACCCTGCTGCAGCAACGCATTGGTGCCTGCAGCTTCCATGAACTTCTTGGCATCGGGGTCGTCAAACTGATTAGCCAAAGGTGAATATTCCCCAAACGTGGCCCAGTCCTTGAGGTTGTAGGCCATGGCGCAGATGTAGTAGGCCATCTGCGAATAGGGAGGATTGGGATTGGCACACAGGTCGGCCACTGCGGGATAAGCCTTCGGGTAGTCAATGTACTTCTTACAGTTGTCAATGACGGCTTCCGTGTTGCCGCTCTGGTTGGCAATCTGCACCAGCAGGGCATAATACACCTGACACTTGGCCAGCTTCACCTTCTCGGCCTGGACTACACCGGCCTGGATGTCGTCCTTGGGGTTGCCGTATTTGAGCACGCCGTTCATGCCGTCGCAGGCTTTGGTCAGCGCGTCATTGAAGACAGCCACGTCCACGGCTTCCTTCTTTTGATATTTGGCGAACTCCTGGTTGAGCAGGAAGGTGTTCACTTCGTCCTTCACAAAGTAGGCGTCGAAGAGCTTCTTCTGGTCGATATGTCCGCTGGCCAAAGCCTTCTCAATCAAGCCGTCGGCTTCCTGACAGTTTTGCCTTACAAGGACCTGGTCGGCAGGCTTTTCGGCCGTTGCTGCCTGCAGTTCACTTTTGGCGGCGTCGCGCAGCTTCATAGCCTGATTCAACTGAGCCTTGGCTTCCTTCATGGCAGCCTTCTCTTCCGGCGTTTGTGCCATCATCATGCCTGCCGACAACAGCAGAGCAAGAGCAAACATCATTTTTTTCATAGTGTTAAGGTATTTATGTTTTAAGGATTCACTCTTCATTGGGATTGCCGACAGTCTCTGCAGCCCCTTCCGGCATATCGTCCCCGGACTGCACATTCTCCTCATCGTCCTCGCGCGGCACGATGCAGACGTGACTGATCTGGTCGTTGCGCTTCTTCAGTTCGATGACCTTCGTACCCTGGGTGACGCGGTTCTTCGTCTCCTTGATGACGTCCATATGCAGACGGATTGTGGTGCCGCTCTTGTTGATGATCATGAGGTCTTCCTCCTCCTTGGTCACGAGCAGAGCCACCACCTTGCCGGTCTTGTCCGTCACGTTGAGTGTCTTCACACCCTTGGCGTGACGGTTCGTCCTGCGGTATTCCTCCACATCGGTACGCTTGCCGAAGCCCTGGTCGGAAATGACGAGTATCTTCTCGTTCTCCACGTCATTGATAACGGCCATGCCTACGACTGCGTCATCGTCACCGTCGAGGATGATACTCTGCACGCCGGTGGAGTTACGGCCCATCGGACGCACCTGATCCTCGGAGAAGCGCACGGCCTTACCATTGCGGCTGGCCACAACGACTTCGTCTTCGCCGTTGGTCAGCGCCACGGCAATCACAGCGTCTTCCTCACGGATATTGATGGCTATCACGCCGTTGGCACGCGGACGCGAATACTCCGTCAGACGGGTCTTCTTGATGATGCCTTCCTTCGTGCAGAAGATAACATAATGGTTCTGGCAGAAATCCGGATTCTGCAGTTTGCGGATGCACAGACAGTTGGAAACGCTGTCGCCCGGCTCAATCTGCAGCAGGTTCTGGATGGCACGGCCCTTGTTCTGCTTCGAGCCTTCGGGGATGTCATACACACGAAGCCAATAGCAACGGCCGCGTTCGGTGAAGAACATCATCGTGTTGTGCATCGTGGCCATGTAGATGTGCTCGATGAAGTCGCTGTCGCG
>CADAVI010000028.1 GCA_902791295.1 uncultured Bacteroidales bacterium
CTTGCCTTCACCGAACTTGCCGGCGAAACCGCCCTGAGCGGTGTCATACTTCAGCAGGTGAGCGAGCATCTTGGGGCTGGTCAGGTCGTTGATAGCAACAACCTCGTAACCATCGGCCTCAAACATCTGACGGAAAGCCAGGCGGCCGATACGGCCAAAACCATTGATAGCAACTCTTGTCATAGTTCTAATAGTTTTAAAATTTGGTTAATAATACGGTTTATATTTCACTTGTTTGACTCTTGTCCCAAATCAGCCGCAATTGCAATAGTGTGCACTCTTACATGCTGTCATCAAGAGCCCGAAAACGGCCCCGAGAATGATAAACAGATAGTATTTTTGCACTTTTTCGGCCTAATTTGTTGCAAAATTACGAAATTCTTTTTAATTTCGCACTGCATTTGACGAAAAAAAACGCTTAAACATACATTTTAACAACTCTAAATTTCAAAATTATGGCAAAATGTGGATTTCTTCAGGATTTCAAAGCCTTCGCCATGCGCGGTAACGTGGTTGACATGGCTGTCGGTGTAATCATCGGCGGTGCCTTCGGTAAGATTGTTGCCAGCATTGTCAACGACGTGCTCATGCCTCCCATCGGATGGCTCATCGGCGGTGTAAAATTCGACGAGCTCAAATATGAGTTGCCCGCCAATCCCATGAGTCCCGACCTGGAGCCTGTCACCATCAACTACGGTGCTTTCTGTCAGGCCTGCATCGACTTTCTCATCATCGCATTCTGCGTTTTCCTGCTCGTGCGCGGCATCACCCGCCTCACAGCCAAGAAAGAAGAGGAGCCTGCTGCACCCGCTCCCGCCCCCGAACCTTCGGCTGAAGAAAAGCTTTTAACAGAGATTCGTGATCTGCTAAAAGACAAGAATTAAAGACACCATGGACTCTGCAACGCAAGTCGTACACGACGAGTCTTTTCAAATCGTGATGGCGGGTATTCTGCCCGCCATCCTTCTTGTTGCATACATCTGTTGGAAGGACCGCAAACACCCCGAACCCGTCTGGTGGATTATCTACGCCACACTGATGGGATGCTGCTCGGTCGTTTTATCCGCACTGCCGGCAGGGTTGATGCACATGCTGCCGGTGTGGAACCTGATTCCGGAAGGAAGCACCCTGCACGCATGGGCCACGGCGTTTCTTCTGGCTGCCGTTCCCGAAGAATTAGCCAAATGGTGGTTTCTCACCCGTCTGGCCAAAAGCAATCCCTACTTTGACGAAAGGATGGACTCAATCGTCTATGCCGTATGTATCGGCATGGGATTTGCCGGCCTGGAAAATGTGGCCTATCTATTCGACGCGGCCGAAGAATGGCTTCAGGTGGCAGCAGCGCGCAGCCTGCTCAGCGTGCCGGGTCATTTTGCTTTCGCCGTGCTCATGGGCTACTATTTCGGAAAGGTGCACTTCGCACGCAGCAAGTGGAAGAAATTGCGTCTGGGTCCGATGGTGTTGCTGGCGCCCATCACAGCACACGGCATCTACGACGGCCTGCTGATGATGAACCACGATCTGCCCGCCCTCATCGCTGCAGCCATCAGTATCACCTTCATTATTTTCCTCATCCGCCTGCACCGCTACAGCGGCGCACGCATCAAACGCTTCGAGGGGCGCTGAAGCCCTCGTCCTGGCTTCAGCCAAAGCTTATATTTTTCTTTACAAAAAAGAGACCAAACAGCGGCTCTGGTCGAGGGCTGCGTGGTCTCTGCACGGTACATGACTATAGGGAACTGAAGACCCTAAGAATTATCAAATCGCTCTATTTCTGGCCGTTATGATTTTACAAAAGTCGGTTTTTGAGGTGCATTTCTACACGTTTCAGAAACCGTTTTTTTGACAAAATCAGGCAAACTGGAAGAGTGAATAGAAGCCGGTGATGGTGAACACCTGCTTGATCTCGGGAGAAACGCCCGTGATGGTGACGTCGCCACCTTTTGCAATAGTGGCCTTGCGCAGTGTGAGGAAGAGACGAAGGCCGCTGGATGAAATAAACTCCAGCTTGTTGCAATCCAGGATGATATGCTTGTCAGCCCCTTCCAGGAGAGGTTGCATATCGATGGAAAACTGCTGTGAACTGGCAGTGTCGAGACGGCCCTCGAGCACACCGTGGATGGTGTCGCCTGCGGAAGTAATGGTAAGTGTCATATGTGCGTGAGTTATAAATTGTTTGTTTCTGCCTTGTATTTCCAGTGCGCGGCGACACCGTATTCTGCCTCGTAGTTCATGCGCTCAGAACGTATCTGCATCTCTATCCAATTGCAGTCGGGCCCCATCACCGTGAGCTGAAGTGCCTGATAACCGGAAGGTTTAGGATGTGTGACCCAATCCTTGATACGGTCGGGATGAATGCGGTAGAGCGAAAGAATGATGTTGTAGATCTTCCAGCACGTGAGGATTTCCGCGTCCATAAACGGCTCCGTTCCGGGATTAACATCGCCCAACGGTTGTGTTTCGGGCAATGGCAGCGGCTTGTAGACGATGCGCGAGGCGAAGAGGTCATAGACGTCATCGAAGGTCTTGTGGTCGTTGCGCATCTTGCGCCAAATGCTGTAGACGCTCTTCATACGATACTCCAGCTCGTACTCCAAGCCGATGGCATCGAGCATCGCACGGATGGGCAGCGTGAAAGTCTTGAAGACGATTTCACACATGGCCTCGCTCTCCTGCAACAGGTTCTTTATCTGGCGGTAATCGTCAGGATAGCCCGTCTTCACGGCCAAATCCTGCATCTCGTGCTGCAGGGCAGAGAGCCCGAGCTTCTCTGCCTCGGGCGCCATCGCCTGAAGCGTGTCCTCCACGAGCGACGTATCACCGCTTTTTAGAGCCTCAATGCGCTCTTTATAAGCCTCTATCTTAATCTGAATATCCATTAGCGGCACAAAATTACAAAATAGTTGAGAGTTGAAGCGAAAGAGACTTAAGATTTTTTCACGTAATTCATTTTTTTTTCATATTTTTGCGGGGATTTAAGCTAAAAAATGGTATCCGAAAAAAAACTCACACTCAGAGACACCGTCTTTGTCGACCTGATGCAGCGCCGCATCTTCAACGTACTCATTGTCGCTAATCCCTACGATGCTTTCATGCTGGAGGACGACGGTCGCGTGGACGAGAAGATTTTTTCGGAATACACCAAGCTGGGCCTGCGCTTCCCTCCCCGATTCATTCAGGTGGCATCCAGCGAAGAGGCCGAAGCCACCATTGCACGCACGGGCGTGAACCTCATCATTTGTATGCCCGGCACCGGAAAGAGCAGCATCTTCGACATTGCACGCGGCATCAAGAACAATCATCCCACGATTCCCATCGTGATTCTGACACCGTTCTCCCACGGCATCACTTCGCGCATACAGAATGAGGACCTCTCGGCCTTCGAATACGTTTTCTGCTGGCTGGGCAACACCGAGTTGCTGCTCTCCATCATCAAGCTCATCGAGGACCGTATGAACTTGGAACACGACACCGCCGCCGGCGTACAGATGATACTCCTGGTGGAGGATTCCATCCGCTTCTATTCCAGTCTGTTGCCCATGCTCTACAAGTTCGTGCTGCAGCAGTCACTGGCCTTTGCCACCGAGGCGCTCAACACCTCTCTGGAGACGCTGCGCATGAGGGGCCGTCCGAAGATTGTGCTGGCGCGCACCTACAAAGAAGCATGGGAACTCTGCACCCGCTACAGTGACAACCTGCTTGGCGTCATTTCCGACTGCCGCTTCCCTATGGACCGCTGGCGTCCTTCATCGACAGCCATCGGCGCAGAACAACCCGACCCCCGCGCCGGCCTCAAGTTGCTCGAAGCCATCCATGAGGCAAGTCCCTACACGCCGCTCATCATGGAGTCGTCGGACACGGAAATGAGCGAACCGGCGCACAGCATCGGAGCACACTTCATCGACAAAAACTCGAAGGCGATGGAGCATGAGCTGCGCAAACACATGAGACGCTTCTTCGGCTTCGGCGACTTCGTCTTCCGCGACCCGAAGACAATGCAGGAAGTGGC
Organism: uncultured Bacteroidales bacterium; assembly: GCA_902791295.1. Classification (GTDB taxonomy): domain Bacteria; phylum Bacteroidota; class Bacteroidia; order Bacteroidales; family Bacteroidaceae; genus Physcousia. Next base: position 4,010 of record CADAVI010000028.1, read on the forward strand.
TCGCATCCACAACCTCAAAGAGTTGCAGGACAGCATCATGACGCTGCCGGCCGATTCACTCCTATACCACATCTCGCACAACAACGTGTCACGCTGGCTGGCCTCTCGCGCCATTTTCCCCGTCGCCGAATTCCTCAAGGGCATCACCTGGGAACGGCTGCAGGACGTTGACGCTCACCGCCAGATTATCTTCGACGCTATCGTAGCCTATCGGCGCATGAAGAACAAGGGTGTCGTAGCCGTCTATCAGCGCGACCGCTTCGACCAATACTCCAATTTTGCCCGTATTGGCGACGGCAGCCTCGGCGGCAAAGGTCGCGGACTGGCTTTTCTCGACCGCCTGCTCAAGGACCGCCAGTCGGAGTTCCTCATGATTCCCAAGACGCTGGTGCTCTGCACCGACATCTTCGACGAGTTCATGGACACCAACGACCTCTACGGTGTGGCCCTCTCCGACTGCTCCGACGACGAGATTCTCAAAGCCTTCCTCGAGGCCAAGTTGCCGGAACATCTGACGGATGACCTCAAGGCCTTCCAGGATGTGGTGAAAGGGCCCTTGGCCGTACGCTCCTCCTCGCTGCTTGAGGATGCACACTATCAACCCTTCGCCGGCATCTATTCCACCTACATGGTGCGCTACGACAACGATGACACGGAAGGCCCCCAAAGCAATCTCCAAAGACTTTTACAAGCCATCAAGGGCGTCTATGCCTCCGTCTATTTCCGCAGCAGCAAAGACTATATGACCGCCACCTCCAACGTCATCGATCAGGAGAAAATGGCCGTCATCCTGCAGGAAGTCGTGGGCGAGCAGCACGGCGAACGCTTCTACCCCACCATTTCCGGCGTGGCCCGCAGCATCAACTATTACCCCATCGGTGACGAACGCGCCGAAGAAGGCATCGTGTCGCTCGCTATGGGATTGGGAAAACACATCGTGGACGGCGGCACTACGCTGCGCGTCTGCCCCGCACATCCCGACCAGGTGCTGCAGATGTCGGAAATGGAGATAGCACTGCGCGACACCCAAACCTCCTTCCTGGCCCTCGACCTGAGAAAGACGGAAGGCGCCATGAGCGTGGACGATGGTTTCAACCTCGTGCGCGTCCCCGTAAAAGAAGCCGAAAGTGACGGCACACTGCAGTGGATATGCTCCACCTTCGACCCCATGGACCAACGCATCTATGACAGCTACTACGAAGGCCGTAACCGTAAGATTATTTCTTTCGCCGGCGTGCTGCAAAACAATGTGTTCCCCCTGCCGGAGCTCCTGTGCGAAGTGCTCGACATGGGGCAGAACGCCATGAGACGCCCCGTGGAGATTGAGTTTGCTGTCAACCTGCATCAGGACAAGACGGGTGAGTTCTACCTGCTGCAGATCCGCCCCATGGTGGACAACCGCATGCAACTTGATGAAGACCTGAGTCTGGTGCCCGACGAGCGCTGTCTGCTGCGCTCCCACAACGCCATCGGTTTCGGCGTGAGCAACGACGTCCAGGACATCGTCTATATCCCCACGCGCTGCTTCAACCCCGCCAAGAACGACCTTGTGGCTGAGGAGGTTGACCGCATCAACCGCCATCTGCTGGAAGCGGGACGCAAATGCATCCTTGTGGGTCCGGGCCGCTGGGGCACTTCCGACCCGTGGCTGGGCATTCCCGTCAAATGGCCCCACATCTCTGCAGCTCAGGTCATTGTGGAGGCCGGACTTGACAGTTTTCAGGTGGATCCCTCACAGGGTACGCATTTCTTCCAAAACCTCACCTCACTCGGTGTGGGCTATCTAACCATCAACGCCTTCAGCGGAGACGGTCTTTGGCGCGAAGACGTCATCGAAAAAATGCCCGCCGAGATGGAGACGGAACATGTGCGCCTGGTGCATCTGGAGCATCCGCTGAGCATCAAGATTGACGGACGCAGTAAAGAGGCCGTCGTCATCATGGACGGAACGCCCCCTCAAACATAAAATTCAATTCCCCTAACACAATACATTAACCTTAAAAGATTTATTTTTGTATGTTGAACAAATCAACAATGATGGCAGCGCTGTGCGCCTTGACCATTGCCAACACAACAGCAAAAGCCGAAGAAAATTCAGTCATTAACAAAGAGGAGTTCACCCCTAATCAAGAGTCGTCCTATCATCCGGACCCGGAGTCGAAAACCATGAAACAGGTGCTGGCTCCCGTGATGGAGAAAGCACCCGACTGGACCAAGGATGTGGCCGACCGCATCAAGTTACACGGCTACGCCCAAGGCGCGTACATTTTCAACCGCGCCAACGGAGAAAACAGCAACGGCTTCAACGTGAAACGCGTCATTTTCTGGGTGGACGCCCGTATCACCCAGCGCTGGTCGTTCTCCTTCATGCACGACTTCTCCAGCGTGGTGCAGGAATACTACACAGACTTCAGTTTCTTCAAGAACAAGAAATACCTCACCGTGCGCTTCGGCCAGTTCAAACACGGCTACAGCTACGAAAATCCCCTCTCACCCACTTCGATGGAGACCGTCGACGTCTATAGTGAAGGCGTCATCTATCTGGCCGGATGCGGCAGTGACCACATGTTCGGTACATCCTACGGCCGCGAGATGGGCCTGGCCCTTTTCGGTGAAGCCGCCGGCGGCAAGTTCGCCTACAACTTCCAGGTGCTCAACGGCTGCATCATAAACAAGATGGACAACAACAATCAAAAGGACATGGTGTTGCGTCTGGAATACCGTCCCGTCAAGGGCCTCAACATTGTAGCCACCGGACAACTCGGACGCGGACAGAATCAGCTCAACCACGAATCGCCTCTGACAGGCATCGGTGCCGACGAGCGCTACATCCGCAACCGCTATTCCGTGGGCGGAGCCTACGACTGCAAGTGGATTCGCCTCCACGGGGAATATCTCGAGGGCAAGGACGGCACATGCATCTCGCGCGGCGGTTATCTCACCGGCAGCATACCTTTGGGTCTGAAGGGCTTTGAGAGCGTCTTCTCCTACGACTACTTCAACTACAACGTTGCCCGCGGCTACGGGCAACACAAAGCCGTCGTCGGCCTGCAGTACTGGTTCTTCAAAAAGTGCCGTGTGCAGGCGCAATACGTCTATAAATCGGCCGACATCGGCAGCGGCAACTACGTCAGCGGCGACAACCACGGCATTCAGGTGCAGTTGCAGGTGAGATTCAACTGATTTTCCATTGTCTGACACATAAACACATATCGCTATGTTCATTAAAATCAGTCTTACCGTTATCTTTCTTATCGTGATGATCGGCGTGGGCCTCTATTCCCGCAAGCAGGCCCGCAGCGTGGACGGCTTCGTTCTGGGCGGGCGCAACGTGGGCGGATGGCTCACGGCCTTCGCCTACGGCACGAGCTATTTCTCCGCCGTTGTCTTTGTGGGCTACGCCGGACAGTTCGGTTGGAAGTACGGCATGAGTGCCTCATGGATAGGTATAGGAAATGCCCTCATCGGCTCCCTGCTTGCCTGGCTTGTATTAGGCAAGCGCACCCGAGAAATGACGCAACGGCTCCAGTCGCGCACGATGCCAGACTTCTTCGGCAGCCGTTACGGTGACGAAGGCCTGCGCGTGGCGGCCAGCATAATTGCCTTTGTCTTCCTCATCCCCTACACCGCCGGCGTCTATATGGGCATCTCCAAACTCTTTGAGATGGGCTTCAACATCCCCTATGCCTACTGCGCCATTACGATGGCAGTGCTGACAGCGGTCTATGTGATTCTCGGCGGCTATAAGGCCACAGCCATCAACGACTTCATTCAGGGTCTCATCATGCTCTTTGGCATCACCACCGTCATTGCCGTCGTGCTCCACGGCCAGGGCGGCTTCTCCGGGGCTTATGAGAAGATGATGCTGCAGGCGCCCAACGCGGATGACCTCAGCCAGCGCGGGGCAGAACTCTACCAAAACTTCAAAGCGGGTGACTTTGCTTCATGGTTCGGCCCCAATCCCATGAGCCTACTGGGCGTTGTCATTCTCACTTCGCTCGGCACATGGGGTCTTCCCCAAATGGTGGGCAAATTCTATTCCATCACCGATGAGGCCGCCATCCGTCGCGGCACCGTCATCTCCACCGTCTTCGCCCTCATCGTGGCCGGCGGATGCTACTTCCTCGGCGGATTCGGTCGTCTGTTTGTACCTACGGCCTTCAATGCAGAGAGCGGCAAGTTTGCCTACGACAACATCGTGCCCACTATGCTGGAAACGCTGCCCGACGTACTCATCGCTCTGGTGGTACTCCTCGTGCTCTCGGCCTCAATGTCCACTCTGGCCGGTTTGGTGCTGACGTCCTCTTCCACGATGACTCTCGACCTTATCTACCGCGACAAAAAGGCCAACGCCGAAGAGGTGCGCGAGGGCGAGATTGACGACACCGTGCGCGGCAACATTGAGAAGCGCAAGGTGGTCGTCATGCGTGTACTCATTGTCTTCTTTATCGTCATCTCGCTGATGATAGCCCTCAATCCGCCTCAGTTCATCGCACAGCTGATGGGCATTTCGTGGGGCGCTCTGGCCGGTGCCTTCCTGGCGCCCTTCATGCTGGGTCTCTACTGGAAAGGCGTCACGCGTCAGGCCGTGTGGGCCTGCTTCGTCTGGGGCGTGGGCCTCACCGTGGTCAACATGATGATGAACAACGCCCTCATGAACCCTATCGACTGCGGTGCGGTGGCCATGCTGGGCGGCTTCCCCGTGGTGTGGCTGGTGAGCCTCATCACAAAGAAGTCGTAGCAGGAAAATCTGTTTAAGGCAAAAAACGGCCTCGGTGCCCTACTCTACAGTGACGCTCTTGGCCAGGTTACGGGGCTGATCTACATTCAGCCCCTTTGCAACGGCCACGTGGTAAGAGAGCAACTGAAGCGGAATGACTGAGAGCAACGGCACGAGCCAGCCGATGGTCTGCGGCACCTCGATGATGTCGTCCACCATGTTCTTCACCTGTTCGTCTCCTTCTGTCACGACGGCGTAGATGTGACCGCCACGAGAGATTACCTCCTGCATGTTGGAAATAATCTTTTGATAGAGCCCGTGATGTGTGGCGATGAAGACCACCGGCATCTGATTATCCACCAGGGCAATGGGGCCGTGCTTCATTTCGGCGGCGGGATAACCTTCGGCATGAATATAGGAAATCTCCTTCAACTTCAGCGCTCCCTCAAGGGCAACGGGAAAGTTCCATCCGCGACCGAGATAAAGACAATTAGAGGCCTCTGCGAAGCGCTCCGCCATCTTCTTTATCTTGTCGTTTTGCTTGAGCACCGTGCGGATTTTATCAGGAATCTGCAACAACTCGTGTATTGTCTCATCATATTCCTCTTGCGAAACGGTGCCTTTGGCCATACCGAGCGCCAGCGCTATCATTGCCAGCACGGTGACCTGTCCAGTGAAGGCTTTCGTGGAAGCCACACCGATTTCGGGACCCACGTGAATATAAACACCGGTATGACTCTCACGGGCAATGCTGCTGCCTACACCGTTGACGATGCCGAAGACCATTGCCCCGTGAGCCTTGGCCTGTTGAATAGCTGCCAATGTGTCGGCCGTCTCACCGCTCTGCGAGATGGCCATTACGACGTCATCAGGCTCTATGACGGGGTCGCTGTAGCGAAACTCCGAGGCGTAAGCAACATCAACCGGGATGCGGCAAAAGTGTTCCAGATACTGTTTGCCTATGAGACCGGCATGCCACGAAGTGCCGCAGGAGACGATGATGATGCGGCGTGCCCTGAGAAGCTCGCGTCTGTGCTGCGTCACGGCCGAGAGCACCACCTGCAGTCCGCTCGTCGGACCGTCGTGGCCCGTCTGCGCCGAGGAGTAAGGTGACTCTACTATACGGCCGCTCATGCAGTCCTTCAACACGTTGGGCTGGTCAAAGATTTCTTTGAGCATGAAGTGATCAAAGCCGTCGTGGTCGAGCATTGAGAGGTCGAGATTCACCTCTTTCACCTCGCCCTGGGTCTCTTCGCCCGTGAGCTTATATATCTTGATTTCCTTGCCGCGCGAGATGAGCGCCACCTCCTCATCCTTGAGGTAGATGATGTGCTTGGTGTATTCTGCGATGGGCGAAGCGTCCGAGGCCAGGAAGAACTCCGAGCGGTCGTCCACTACCCCGACGGCCAAAGGCGAGCTCTTGCGGGCACACACCAACTCTTCGGGATGACGCTCGTCAATCACGGCGATGGCGTAGGCGCCGTAGACGAGATTCAAAGCCTGTCGCACGGCGTCGCACAGATTGCAGCGCTTCTGCTTCTGGGTGTATTCGATGAGTTGCACCAGCACTTCAGTATCGGTCTCGCTCTTGAAGTGATACCCTTTGCGCTTAAGTTGTTCGCGCAGTGTGGCGTAGTTTTCGATGATGCCGTTGTGCACCAGCGTGATGTGGCCGGATTCCGACACGTGGGGATGGGCGTTGGTCTCAGAGGGAACGCCGTGTGTGGCCCAACGTGTGTGTGCTATGCCCAACGTGCTCTTCAACACGGAAGGCGATGCGGCCTTGGCGACCACGCCTTCCAAATCCGACACCTTGCCTTTGGCCTTATACACCTTGAGGCCCTCGTCCGAGAGCAGGGCGCATCCGGCAGAGTCGTATCCGCGGTATTCCAAGCGGTGAAGACCTTTCACGAGAATGGGATAAGCCTCACGCTTTCCTATATATCCTACTATTCCACACATAGTTTTGTCTGTTGATCTTGTTTCCGTTTGTTTTTTATTTGTATTCCGACCACGAGCGTATGGTAATATCGTCGAGCGTCATCGAGCAGAAGGCGTTGATGAAGGCGGCTGCCAGACGCGGGTTGGTGATCAGTGTCACGTTGTGATCTACGGCGGCGCGGCGTATCATGTAGCCGTTGGTCAGCTCGCCGGCCGTGAGGTCTTTGGGCACGTTGACCACCATATCTATTTTGTGTTCGCGCAGCAGGTCGAGCGCCTGCGGCTGCATGCCTGTCTCGCTGGGCCAGTGGACCAGTGTGTTCTCCACTCCGTTGTCTGTGAGATAGCGGCTCGTGCCGCCCGTGGCGTAGAGCGTGTACCCCTTCTCCACCAGACGGCGTGCGCTCTCCAGCATGGCAGCTTTGTCTTTGGCCGTACCGGTCGAGAGCAGCACCGACTTCTCCGGGATGCGATGACCCACGGAGAGCATGCTTTTGAGCAGGGCGCAGTTGAAGTCGTCGCCCAGACAACCCACTTCGCCCGTCGAAGCCATATCAACGCCCAAAACGGGGTCGGCCTTCTGCAGACGGTTGAAGGAAAACTGCGATGCCTTGATGCCCACGTAGTCGAAGTCGAAGAATGACTTATGGAGCTTCTCCACCGGCAGCCCGAGCATCACGCGTGTGGCCAGTTCGATGAGATTCACCTTAAGCACTTTCGAAACAAAGGGGAACGAGCGTGAGGCTCTCAGATTACACTCAATCACCTTGATTTCATTCTCTTTGGCCAAATATTGTATGTTGAAGGGACCTGAGATGTGCAGCTCGCGGGCAATCTGCGCCGAGATTTTCTTGATACGGCGCACGGTCTCCACGTAGAGCTTCTGCGCAGGGAACCGTATGGTGGCATCGCCCGAATGCACACCGGCATATTCAATGTGTTCGGAGATGGCATATGCCATAATTTCGCCGTCTTTGGCCACAGCGTCCATCTCCACCTCCTTGGTGTTCTGCATGAACTTGGAAATCACCACGGGGTGCTTCTGCGACACGTTGGCCGCCAGCGTGAGGAAGCGCTCGAGTTCTTCTTCGTTGGAGCAGACGTTCATCGCAGCACCCGAGAGCACGTAGGAAGGGCGCACCAATACGGGGAATCCCACTCTCCGGACGAAACGGTCCACATCCTCCATCGAGGTCAGGGCGCTCCATTCGGGCTGATCCACGCCGATGCGGTCAAGCATAGCGGAGAACTTGTCGCGGTCTTCGGCATTGTCGATATAGCGGGCCTGCGTGCCGAGCAGGGGCACCTTCTGTGCGTCGAGCTTCACGGCGAGGTTGTTGGGTATCTGTCCGCCGGTGCTCACGATGACGCCCTTGGGGGTCTCCATCTCCACGATATCCATCACGCGCTCGAAGGTCAACTCGTCGAAGTAGAGGCGGTCGCACATATCGTAGTCTGTGGACACCGTCTCAGGATTGTAGTTGATCATCACGCTGCGCAGACCCTCCTTGCGTATTGTGTTGAGGGCCTGCACGCCGCACCAGTCAAACTCCACACTGGAGCCGATGCGATAGGCGCCGCTGCCGAGCACCACCACACTGCGTCCGTCTCCTTCGTAGTCGATGTCGCCCGTCGTACCCGAATAGGTCAGATAGAGGTAATTGGTCTGTGCGGGATATTCCGCCGCCAGCGTGTCAATCTGCTTGACGCAGGGCTTGATACCGGCATCTTTTCTCATGGTGCGCACCTTCAGCATGGCCTCCTCGATATCCATCTTCTTCTCCATACCCAATGCGCGGGCGATTTGGAAGTCGGTGAAGCCGTACACTTTGGACTCCCTGATCAGGTCTGCCGGACAGGCGACAGCATCAGCAGCGCGCAGGCGGTCGTTGATGCGGTAGATGTGGAGCAGCTTTTCGAGGAACCAGCGGTCGATCTTCGTCAACTCGTGGATGCGGTCCACGCTGTAGCCGGCGAAGAAGGCTTTCTCGATGGCGCACACACGCTTGTCGGTGGGCTGGCTGAGGGCATCGTCGAGGTCGTCCAGCGTCAGTTCTTTGTTGCCCACGAATCCGTGCAACCCCTGTCCTACCATGCGCAGCCCCTTCTGGAAGGCTTCCTCGAAGTTGCGGCCGATGGCCATCACTTCGCCGACGCTCTTCATCGAACTGCCCAACTCGCGATCCACACCGCGGAATTTGCCCAGGTCCCATCTCGGTATCTTGCACACGACGTAGTCCAGGGCCGGTTCGTAAAAGGCCGACGTCACCTTCGTCACCGAGTTCTTCAGGTCGAAGAGTCCGTAGCCCAAAGCCAGTTTTGCAGCAACGAATGCCAGAGGATAACCCGTTGCTTTCGAGGCCAATGCTGACGAGCGGCTCAAGCGGGCATTTACCTCTATCACACGATAGTCTTCGCTGTTGGGGTCGAGGGCATACTGCACGTTACACTCGCCCACGATGCCCACGTGGCGCACGATTTTGATGGCCAGTGCGCGCAGTTTGTGGTATTCGCTGTTGGAGAGCGTCTGCGAGGGTGCGATGACAATGCTCTCGCCCGTGTGGATGCCCAGCGGGTCGAAGTTCTCCATGTTGCAGACCGTCACACAGTTGTCGAAGCGGTCGCGCACCACCTCGTATTCTATTTCCTTCCAGCCCTTGAGCGACTTCTCCACCAGCACTTGCGGGGAGAATGAGAAGGCCTTCTCGGCCAGATTGTCGAGTTCCTGTTCGTTGTCGCAGAATCCGCTGCCCAGTCCGCCCAGAGCGTAGGCCGCGCGCAGGATGACGGGATAGCCCAGTGAGGCTGCTGCGGCGCGCGCCTCTTCCACGGTGGCGCAGGCGTGCGACTTGATGGTATTCACCCCTATCTCGTCAAGGCGTTCCACGAAGAGCTCGCGGTCTTCCGTGTCGATGATGGCCTGCACGGGGGTGCCGAGCACCTTCACGCCGTATTTCTCCAGCACACCGTTGCGCCAAAGCTCCACACCGCAGTTGAGCGCCGTCTGTCCGCCGAAGGCCAGCAGGATGCCGTCCGGGCGCTCCTTCTCGATAAGGCGCTCCACGAAGTAGGGCGTCACAGGCAGGAAGTATATCTCGTCTGCCACGCCTTCCGAGGTCTGCACGGTGGCGATGTTGGGGTTGATGAGTATGGTGCGTATGCCCTCCTCGCGCAGGGCTTTGAGCGCCTGGCTTCCGCTGTAGTCAAACTCGCCGGCCTCACCGATTTTCAGGGCGCCGCTGCCCAACAGCAGCACTTTCTTGGGCTTCTCCTCCACCGAGGGCTTGCCGTCGCTGTCGCAGACGGGAGGCAGTTGTTCGCCGCGGAGCAGGCCTGCGAAGGTATCAAAAAGAAACTCCGTGTCCACCGGACCGGCACAGGCTTCGGGGTGAAACTGTGCCGAGAACCAGGGCATCTCCCTGTGACGTATGCCCTCGTTGGAGCCGTCGTTCATGTTGACGAAGAGCGGCGTCCAACCCTCTTTCAGCGTCCGGGTATCGACGGCATATCCGTGGTTTTGCGTCGTGATGAAGCAGCGCGTGGTGCCCACTTCCCTCACGGGCTGGTTGTGGCCGCGATGGCCGTATTTGAGTTTGCGGACTTCGGCGCCTGCGGCCAGAGCCAGTATCTGGTTGCCCATGCAGATGCCGCAGATGGGTTTGCCCGTCTGCATGAAAGCTTTGACGTGGTCCACCAGCGTCCCGCACATATTGGGGTCGCCCGGACCGTTGCTGATGAAGAGACCGTCGCAGTCGATGCCACTGAAGTCGTAGTCCCAGGGCACCATTGTCACCTCGATGCCGCGGCGCAGCAGACAGCGTATGATGTTGTGCTTCACGCCGCAGTCCACCAGCACGACTTTCTTCCCGGCCTTGCCTTCGGGGCGGAAGGTCTTCACTTCGGGGGTGGACACCTCGGCAACGAAGTTCACGCCCTCGTAGGTGCCGAAAGGCGTATCCTCCTCTCCAATGATGATGCGACCCATCATCACACCCTCTTCTCGCAGGATTTTCGTCAGGGCGCGGGTGTCGATGCCGGTGATGCCCGGCACCTTCTCCTCCTTGAGCCAGTCGCCCAGGCTGCGCTCGGCGTTCCAGTGGCTGTAGGCCTCGCTGTAGTCCTGACATACAAGGGCCTTTGCGTGTATCTTGGCACTCTCCATAAAAACAGCAATGCCGTCCTCCTCAACTGAAGTGGACGGCACACCGTAGTTACCTGCAAGGGGGAACGTCATCACGAGGATCTGCCCTGCGTAGGAGGGGTCGGTGAGACTTTCGGGATAGCCCGTCATGGCTGTGTTAAACACCACTTCGCCTGTGGCCGGCCCTTCGTATCCGAAGCTCTCTCCTTCGAAGCGCGTGCCGTCGCTGAGTTCCAGTATTGCTTTCATCTTTTTTGTTTCAAAAATAGCGAGACCGCAACCGACGTTGCAAGGATCTCGCTACATGTTTCTTTTACCAATTGTTTTCGGAGCCGATAGGGGGACTCGAACCCCCGACCCACGCATTACGAATGCGTTGCTCTACCAACTGAGCCATATCGGCGTTTTCACAACCGGGCGCAAAGGTACGTCATTTTTTTTAAATAGACAACGTTTCCGGAAAAAAAGTTTTGCCACAATCCACAGATTGATTATTTTTTTGTACATTTGCACCGCTATGAAAACATTCCTGACCATCCTGGCCGCTTTTTCGACGCTCTGCGTCCTCGGCGGCGACTTCCCTGTCATGGAGCGCAAGACGCTCTCCTGGCCCCTGCCCGACGGCAACTATATGCTCACCGTCACCCTCGGTTCCAAGCGCCGCGACGCCTCCACCACCGTGCGCTGCGAGAGCCGCCGCCTCCTGTGCGAGAACTTCGTCACGAAGAAGGGGCAGATTACGGCCATCTCCTTTTTGGTGAACAAGCACTCGCCCGTCATCTCCGCCACCGAGCGCGTCAAGATTAAGAAGCGCGAGGAGACAAAGCTCAACTGGGACGATGTGCTCTCCGTTGAGATTACAGGCGACAATCCCGCCGTCATCGACATCCGCATCGTGCCCGACACCGTGCGCCCCACCATCTACCTCTGCGGCAACTCCACCGTCGTCGATCAGGACGAGGAGCCCTGGGCCTCGTGGGGCCAGATGCTGCCGCGCTTCCTCAATGAGAACATCGCCGTGGCCAACTACGCCGAGAGCGGCGAAACGGCCTCCACCTTCTGCTCCGCCCTGCGCTTCAAACGCATCCTGAAGGACCTCAAGGCGGGCGACTTCGTCTTCATGGAGTTCGGCCACAACGACCAGAAGCAGCGCTTCCCCGGCGCCGGCGCCTGGTACAACTTCACCCACACGCTCAAGACGATGATTGACGAGGTGCGCCAACGCGGTGCCACCCCCGTGCTTGTCTCCCCCACGCAGCGCCGCAGTTTCAAGGACGGCCGCATCCTGGAGACCCACGCCGACTATCCCGAGGCGATGGAGGTGCTGGCCCGTCGCGAGGGCGTCACCTTTATTGACCTGCACGCGTACACGCGCACAATGTACGAAGCCTGGGGCGAAGAGGGCTCCAAGCGCGCCTTTGTGCATTATCCGGCCAACACCTATCCCGGACAGACCAAGGCTTTGGCCGACAACACCCACTTCAACCCCTACGGGGCCTACGAGATTTGCAAATGCGTGCTCCACGGTCTCAAGGAGCAGGGCCTCCTGACGCAATACATGCGCGACTTCACCGACTTCGACCCCGCGCATCCCGATCCCGTGGAGCGTTTCCACTGGACAGAAAGCGAACACATCGACATCGTCAAGCCCGATGGCAACTAAACTGCGTCCTCTTCTCTTCGCGGCAGCACTCCTCTGCGTGGCGGCCGCCGCTCTGGCCATTGCCCTGTTCTCCCCGTGCGGCAGCGGCGAGGAAGACGTTGTCGTTGAGGTGCGTCCCGCAACGTCCTTGGCCGACATCCGCCGCACGATGCACGGCGGCGTGGGCTTCGACCTGGCCTGCCGCCTCTTCTCCTTCCGTCAGCCGCGCACGGGGCGCTACGTCTTCAGCGCCTCCACCTCATGGTTCAGATGTGTCCACCTGCTGCGCAATCACGCCCAGACGCCCGTGCGTCTTGTCCTGCCCTCGGTGCGCACGATGGCCGACCTCTCCGCCTTCCTCTCCCGCCATCTCATGATGGACAGCGTCTCCGTGGCCGACGCTCTCGCCCGTCCCTCGCTGCACGACAGCCTGGGCTTCACGGCGGAGACGGTGCCCGCACTCTTCATCCCCGACACCTACGAACTCTGGTGGGACACGGCGCCCGAGACTTTCCTGCTGCGCATGCGCCGCGAGTACGACCGCTTCTGGACGGAGGAGCGCCGCCGCCTGGCCGGACGTCAGGGCCTCACGCCCGTCGGGGTCGCCACACTGGCCAGCATCGTCGATGAGGAGACGGCCAACAATGCCGAGAAGCCCGCCGTGGCCGGCATGTATCTCAACCGTCTGCGCCGCGACATGCTGCTGCAGGCCGACCCCACGGTGAAGTTTGCCTTGGGCGACTTCTCCCTGCGCCGCATCCGTCACGGCCATCTGGAGGTCGCCTCTCCCTACAACACGTATCGCGTCAAAGGTCTCCCTCCCGGCCCCATCCGCATTGCCTCAACGGCCTCGATTGACGCGGTGCTGCATGCCGCGGAGCATCCCTATCTGTATATGTGCGCCAATGCCGACTTCTCGGGCACGCATGTCTTCGCCGCGACCTACGCCGAGCATCTGGCCAACGCCCGCCGCTATCAGCAGGCGCTCAACGCCCGGGGAGTCAAGTGACGGTTAAGGGTTATCGGTTATCGGTTATCGGTTAACGGTTATCGGTTATCGGTTAACGGTTAATGGTTAGGCTTTGGCCCTCCAGGAATGGGGAGGCGGCGCTCACCGTGAACGGTTTTCCCTCTTCATCCGGCCGAATATAGGCCACGAGGCGACCGCCGTTGACACGCAGGCGGTTGCGCTGCCGGCGGCCGTTGACGGTGGCATCGCCGATGTTGCCGTGCTCCATCCCCAGCAGACGCGCACCGCGCAGGTTGAGCGTCACCTCGTTGTCGGCCATAGTCACCAGGTTGCCCTTCTCGTCCACCACCTCTACGAAGACGTGCGCCACGGAGTCCGTCGTCAGCCTGAGGGCATAGGGCTTTCCCGTCGTCACCAGTTCGTATGAGGCGCCGTTGTCCGTCTCGCAGCGCAGCGTGCCCGGCTGATAGGCCACGCGCCACACCAGCGCTCCGGTGGCTTCATCGCGGTGCGGCCTGCCGCCCGTTTCCCTGCCGTTGAGCAGCAGGCGTGCGTCCTTGCCGTTGGTGATGCACGCCACGTTGACACTGTCGCCCTCCTTCCAGTTCCAACGCCCGGGGGCGTTGATGTCGGGGCGCGGATTGCGGCGGGCGCCGTCGCGTCCGGGGCGGGCGGAGTGGCGCCAGGTGGCGATGTAGCATACGGGCTTCGTGCTCCACAGCGCAGCGCGATACCATCCCATGGGCTTGCGCCATCCGGCCAGATCCAACAGACCTGCCGACGAGCCGCGCGCAGGCCACTGGCCGCTCTCGCCCAGGTAGTCGATACCCGTCCAGAGAAACTGTCCGAAGATGTGCTCATTGTCCGTCACCGCCTTCCACGCAGGCAGGTCGTGACGGTTTTCCGACCCGTAGATGACGCGCTCGGGATATTTCTTGTGGTCTTCACCGTAACGGCTCTCGGTGTAGTTGTAGCCCACCACATCCACGGCGGAGGGATAAGCCGTGGCGTTGGACATCACGACGCCGGCCAACGCTCCCGTCGTGGGGCGCGAGCTGTCGATGTCCTTCACCACTTTGGCCAGACGCTGCGCGATGACGCCGATGCGCTCGGCGTTGGGCTGATCGGGCTTGTAGCCGCCGTACATGGGCTGTGTGAATCCCGTCCCGTTGCCGTCGAGCACGGGATGCGAATACGGGTCGTTGGGATAGTCCACCTCGTTGCCGATGCTCCACATGAAGACACAGGGATGACAGCGGTCGCGGCGCACCATGTCGGCCACGTCGCGGTCTATCCAATCCCGAAAGTAGGTATAGGTGCCCTGAAACTCCGGGGCGCCGGCGTTCCATCCCTTCATCCATTTACGCTTGGGGAACTCCCATTCGTCCGAGGCCTCGTCCATCACCAACAGCCCCATTTCGTCGCACAGGTCGTAGAGCTCTGGAGCGTGGGGATTGTGGCTCATGCGCAAGGCGTTCACACCGATGTCCTTCAGCTCTGCCAGACGGCGTCGCCACACCGCCTTCGGCACGGCCACGCCCAGCACGCCCGCGTCGTCATGCACGCAGACGCCCTTCACCTTCATCCACTCGCCGTTGAGGGCAAACCCCTTGTCGGGCGAGAATTCCAGCGTGCGCAGTCCTGCCCTCACCGTCGAGGTGTCGTTGTCTTCGGCCTTGGGGGCGTTCAGCACGGTGCGCAGCGTGTAGAGATAGGGGCGCTCCAGCGTCCAGCGCTGCGGGTTTTTCACCGTCAGCCTCACCGTCTTCTTCTCGCGGCTGCCGATGCCAGTCTTTGCCGCAGCCACCGTCTTGCCGTCCCTGTCGATAAGCTCCACTGTGGCGCTGTAGCTTTCGGTTATCGTATTTCGGTTATCGGTTATCGTATTTCGGTTATCGGTTATCGTATTTCGGTTATCGGTTATCGTATTTCGGGTATCGGTTATCGTTTCCACATCGACCTCGACGCTGGCCTTGCTCTTCGTGATGGCGGTCAGACGGTAGGCGGTGCCCCATTGGGCCAGATGCACCTCGGGGGCGCTCACCAGCCACACGTTGCGGTAGATGCCCGACCCCGTGTACCATCGCGAGTCGAACTCCTGTCCGTGGTCCACGCGCACGGCTACGGTGTTGCCCTCCGGCTCCAGATAAGGTGTCATATCGTAGAGGAAGGAGGCGAAGCCGCTCGGACGCTTGCCCAGCAGATGTCCGTTGACGTACACCTCGGAATGGTTATATACACCTTCGAAGTATATGTAGTGACGGCGCCCCGTAGCCAGTCTTCCCTCGGGAATACGCAGGCGATACCAGGCCACACCGCCGCTCAGGTAGCCCTGACACGACCCCTTGTCGGGCGACATGGGGAGCTCCACGCCCCAGTCGTGCGGCAGATCCACTTTGCGCCACTGTTTGTCGTCGAAGTCTTTCTCCTTCATCTCGGGCCGTTCGCCGATGTTCCATGCGCTGTCCACGCGCAGGAAGCGCCATCCGCTGTTGATTTTCTCTGCGTGTCCGAACGACACCTGTGCCTGTGTCCCCGCTGCCGCAGCGACCACGGCGAAGACTGTTGCCAGCAATTTTCTCATATCGGTTGTTATTTTGTTATGTCTGTTTCTTTTGAATTGCATGCTCACGCAATAATAAGACACCGGAAACGGAAAAAGGTTTATTCGGCACTGCACGGAGAGGTATCGAAACGCCTCACCCGTCTTTCTTTTTCAACCAAATAAGACTCGCCCTCGCGGCGGGTCTTTATTTGCTCTCCGTTTTTACGCCCTAACTAGAGAAAATTTGCGCGCCAGTTAGAAAACCGATTTTCTCCGGTTGGGAGCCCTTTGGAATTGTTGTAGCAAAAAGTCAAAGATCGCTGTCGTTTTGAACGACGGTGCAAAGATACGACAGCGGCATTGCGCTCTAAAATTTTTGAGCAACTTTTTTCAAAATTTTTTTTGAGGCACTCCATCTTGTCACTAATTGTCATGGTCAATAGTTGTCATTAAGAAATTGAAATCGGGGCGAAAATGGGCCATAGTATAATATAAAATAATATAAATATATTTATATTTACTATGAGCCTGAAAATACCGCCCCACTCAAATGAAAAAAGTTAATGACAATAGATGACAATGACAACAAATGACAATATTTTACCATCACACTGGTTATCAGTACTATGAGTTTTATCACGCACGGTCATTATATCATTACTGACTATAACTTTTTGTCCCCATGCAGACAAAATCCGGGCAAAATCGCCCCCAAATCTCCACCATTTTACCCTCTATTTTGGCTCAAAAAAGCCTCCTTTCTCCCCTACTTTCGCTTCAAAACTCACCAAAACCGCCCTAAACTACGGCGAAAAACTTCAATTTTGAACACTCTGAGAACAGCCTGAGAACAGTCTGAGAAGCACATGAACTTGATAAATGGCTCAGCTCAAACAATCGATCGAGTCGGCTCAAAAAAACAATCGGGGCCCCTCGCAATGAGAGACCCCGATGTGCGTTTGTGCATGAAGCTGCGCTCCACAGACATTCTACTCCCCCTTCTCGCCCTGCAGTCGCACCGCGTCGCGCTCGGGGTCGAAGGGTCTGCCGCCCAAGTTGACATCGCTGAGGAAATAGCGGCGCACGCTGTGGAGGGAGTCAAAGTCCGTCACATGGCTCGGCGTGAGGCGCGCGGCAGACGCCCCGTCCACCGTGATGCGGGAAAAGAATATGCTGTCCACGCAGCAGCCCGGGGCGCGGTTGTACTTGGGGCTGAAGAGCACGCGCAGGTCGAAGAGACGGGCCTCGCTGACGCCCTCGCAGCGGATATTGTCAAAGCGCACGTTGCTGATGTGGTTGTTGTCGCCGCAGTTGACGGCCAGCAGGCCGTGGCCGTCGATGCCCTGGAGCACGTCGCAGTCCTTGATGAGCACATCGCGCAGCGTCTCGCCCTCGGGGTTGCGGTCGTCGCCGTGCGAACCGATGTTCACCGAATGGGCCACATCGGGCCACAGCACACAGCCGCGCACCTCGATGTCCTCTGCCCCGCCCCAGAACCACCAGCGGTGGCAGTAGAGCGCAATGCAGTCGTCGCTCGTGCGCAGGAAACAGCGCTCCACCCTCACGCGGCGACAACACATCAGGTCGATGCCGTCGCTCCATGGACGTGACGAAAAACTCTTGATGCCCCGCACGGTGATGTCCGTGCTCTCGCCGCCGTAAACAGTATAGTGGGCAGGGTTGAGAAAGGTGATGCCCTCGACAAGCACGCCCCGCGAATGTGTGATTTCCACGCCGCGCAGCGGATGGTCCACGATGCCGCGCCCCACAATGCGCACATTCTCCGCATGATCCACAATGAGGCGCGCCTTGACCACGGCGCCGGGCGCGAGATATACGGTGCAGTTGCTCGGGATGCGAATTTCGGCCGAAGGCAAATCCTTGGGCCGGTGGACGCCCGGTCCGAAATAAATGAGACGCGGATGGCGCACAAAGACGTCCTGAGCCGCCACACCCTGCCAGTCGATGCTTTGAGGCTCCGAAGGCGTGTGGCGCTCCGCGAGCACGGGATTGGCCAGGAGGTGGAGATTGTGCAGGCGGTCACCGCCGAACTCCACGCTGAGAAACTCCGGACGCTCCAGCCGCAGCATCACGGTGGAGTCGTCAATCACCTTGGGGACGATGCCCCTTGAAGACGGACGCACCACAGTAGGGCAATGTCTACCGAGAGCGTTGCGGCGCACGATGCGCACCTCGACGGCGCCCTCCATATCCCACTCGGCGAAGGCAGCCTGCTGCACGCGCCGCGTGTTCACGTCGCAGCGGATGACGGGCACCGCCTGCCACGCGCGCTCCCCGGCGGGGCGCACCTCCACGCGATAGAATTCACTGACCTGCGGCCCGTCCTTTTCAGGCACGGGAGCCACAAAGACCTGTGCCCGCGCAGTCGGACATCCGGTCAGCGCGAGCACAGTAAACAACAAATAAAAAACAAACTTTACCATCCTTCTTCCCACGCGCTGCGCACGTTGATGCGGGCGAATCACTTCACGAACTTCTTGCCACCGTGGATGTAGAAGCCGCGCTGGGGCTTGGCGATGCGGCGGCCCATGAGGTCGTAGTATACATTATCGGATTCTTCACTCTTCACTTCTTCACTCTTCACTTCTCCCACACCGGTGAAGTCGCCCTCGTAGCGCAGGCGGAAGTTGTCCCACACGAGCCAGGTGGTGTCGGTGGAAGGCTCCTTCAGGCCGAAGGTCAGCACCCCGTCGTCACCCACCGTGACGCGCACGCTGAGCTGGGCGTAGTAGGCATTGACAGCCATCTTGTCGCGCTCGGCATCGAAGGTGCTTCCGGCACAGCTCTGCGTCACGACGGCCTGCTTCGTTTCGCCGCCGGCGGTGGCAAAGAGGTAGCCCGTATTGCTCCCCTCGCCGTTGACGAGCTGACAGGAGACGGTGTAGTCGCCCTTGGGCATATCCCTGAGGGTCTGCTGCATGGAGAAGTTGGTGCTGTGCCACACCTCGGCGGCGCCGTTGAAGCGCTGGTTGCCCCAGGTGCCGGTAACGGTCCAGAGCGCCCACGAGTTGCCCGTGAATTCAGGATTGCCCACAAGCGGGGTGATGTCCTTGCCGGCCTCAATGTAGTCGCGGTGGAGGCGCGCCTTCTTGATGGCAAAGAGCTGGAAGCCGGCGATGTCGTTGTCCTTCTTGTTGCAGGCCAGTTCCTCGCCGTCGCGGAAGCCGTTCTCGGGGAACCACAGGCCGAGCCAGTTGCCGGGATAGGTGCCGTTGTCCACCGTCCAGACGCCGCCCGCCAGGTTGAGCATGAAGCGGGCCCAGCTGCAGGCATAGGGCTGGTCGTGGGTGCGGAAGTTCCACGCGGCGTTCATCTCCGTCTGCAGGAGCAGGCCGTCGTAGTCTATATTGCGCAGGCAGTAGCCGCCGTCGAAGGACTCCAGCGTGAAGAGCGTGGAGAAGTCGGAGAGCGGATTGACGGGCGTCTGATAATACATGGCCTTGTTACCGTTTTGCCTGCCGTCGGCCATGTGGAGCATCAGGTCGGCCTCGTCGCTGCAGAAGACGAAGTAGCTGTCGGAGAGGGCATCGCTCAGCTGCTCAAGCGAAGTGATGTGGGTGTAGCCGTTCTCGGGCGAGAGGATGTCGTAGTAGCCCTGAGAAGCATCTTTGAGGGTGACGCTGAACGTGTATTCACGCCCCCCGTAGGTGGCGGTACAGGTGAAGGGCTCCTGAATGTTGTCCACAATGAAGTCGGCGCCCTTGGAGCCGTCCTGCCACTCGATGCAGTCGGGCAAAATCACGTCGGGAATCCGGAGCGAGCACATCACGCGACTGCCGGGGAAGGCTTCTGCCTCACCGCCTGCCTTCTCACCGCCGTCCACGCTGACCGTCTGCAGGGCAGGCACCACTTCGATGCGGAAACGACCGTTGCTCACGGCGCCGCTCTGATTGGCATACTGGCAGGTGTAGGTGCGCGAAGTGGTGATGCCGGGCAGGGTGACAACGGTGCCCCGGGTGCCGTTGTCCCACTGGTAGTCGTCGGTCCATCCCGTGGCGGCTTCGGCGTAGAGGGTAAGGCCGGTACCCGTGAGCACCTTCATGACGGAATCGCGCGTGATGACGCCGTCCACGGTGATTTCCTGCGTCATGGCGTCGGCCGGCGCGTCGCCGCTCACGGCGATGGCAAAGGACTGCTGACTCCTGGTGCCGTTGGCGGCGGTGTAGGTGACGCGGTAGATATAGCTGTGGTCGGCCTTCACGGTGATTTCGCGCGAGGTCTCGCCCGTGCTCCACGCCCACTGCCCCGTGTCGCTCACACCGGCAGGCAGTTGCGGGATGAGACGAATCTCGGCGCCGTCGGCAGGAATGGCGTTGGTGGCGCCGCGCCAATACTTATACTTGAGTCCGCCCAGGTTGGTCTGGTTCTTATAGGTGACACCCTTATAGACGATGTCGCCTGAGAGCGGGGTGATGGCATCGGCCTTGTCGATGGCCGGACGCCAGGAGACGAGCGTGGTGAAGCCCAAATGGTCGTAGCCGCCGGAGTTGGCATTGTAGTTGCCGCCG
>CADAVI010000029.1 GCA_902791295.1 uncultured Bacteroidales bacterium
GCGGATGTAGTTCTTGGCCACGTCGGGGCGCGAGCTCTTCATCAGCTCGTTCTCCACGAGGTCCTGAATCTCCTCCACCGACATCTGGCTCTTGCCCTTGACGGCAATGCGGTCGGTGATTTTCTCAATCAGAGCGGTGTCCTCACCGCCGTCGGTGGTGAGCATAGCCTTACGGATGGCTGCGGCAATTTTCTGCTCGTTGAAGCCTACGACGCGTCCGTCTCTCTTAAGCACAGTCTGAATCATAGCGATTATATTTTTGTTGTTTCTGAATATTATATATTAGGTATGTTCCCGTTGTTGTGTGCCGCCGCTGTGGTCTCGGTGCGAAAAACAATGCAAAGGTATGCATTTGAAATGAAAATTCCAAATGTTTTTGCAAAAAAGTTACCTAATTTTGAAAACTTTTTTTTCGCAAAAATTCAAAAGTTGTCCAAAACGAAATAATAACGCGATGATTTATTGCGATTTAAATTTTTCGACTTCAAGAAAAGTTGTCCAAAACGAATTTTTCAACGTCTTTTCAAGTTGTGCGGTTTGGCCCACTTCCCAAGCTCCGATTTTTGGGAAGTCGCACGCTTCGGACGGTTGCCCAATGCCCCAATTCCGTCCTGTGCCTGCCCGGCGTCAAAGAAATTCACCCCTCCGCGCCGCTATGGTCCTACTAAAGAGATTTTGTGCGATAACTGAGAAAATCTTTTTTTCTAACGGAAGAAAAAATTTTCTCTAACTAAGGAAAAATTCCGGCCTCTCTGAAGCGCCGAAAACGTCCGCTCAGATTTTGTCAAGAAATCGGAAACCGAACCCTCTGACGACAGTCTGAGAAGGCTCTGAGAAAAGAAAGCGCCCGCAGATTTTGTCTGCAGGCGCCTTGTGCATTGGTTCGTTTGTAGGCGAAAATAATCAAAAACGACTTTCACCCGTTTTGACATCAATCGGCAAACAGGGCACGGGCATCATGGCGTGCCTGATCATTCTTCAACTCGTCAAATGCGCGCACAAGGCTCTGCTTCACAGCGTTCTTTTGAGCCTGAGCAATCCCCTCCTCGGCAAGCAGCCGGGTACGAAATGCTTTACGCACACGCTTGGTCTGTGCACTGTAGAGGGCCCAAAGGGCCTCTGCCGGCGATACAATTTGCTGTGTTGGTGTAGCCATAGATTCCAATATTTCCAGTTTTTCAACCGCAAAATACGTTTTTTCTTTGAAACCACAAAATAATTGGGAGACATTTTCTGAGATTCCGCTCCGATAAGCAAAAAAAACAGGGCAGGAAAACCGCCCGTCTTCAAAAATTATTATATCTTTGCACGCGGATTTATGTATTTACATAAACTGCAAACCGACATAACACGAAAAACAACAAGAAAACAATAACGACATGAACCAAAAGAAAATCTTTATTTTCGGAGCCGCTGCCGCCGTGCTGGTCCTCGTGGCCGTCATCGTGGGACTCGTAATCAATATGCGCGCCCAACAGGCCGAGAGCGACAAGATGATCGAAGTGCTCGAAATGGACAAACGCGAGATGGAAAACGAATACGAGCAGTTTGCCATGCAGTACAACGAGATGATGGCCCAAATCAACAACGACTCGCTCGTCAACCAACTCGCCCTGGAGCAGCAGAAGACAGAAGCCCTGCTCGAAGAACTGCGACAGACCAAGGCGCAGGACGCCGCCGAAATCATGCGACTGAAGAAGGAGCTGGCCACGCTGCGCGAAGTGCTCCGCAGCTACATCCTGCAGATTGACTCGCTCAACCGCGAGAATCAGGAACTGAAGCAGACCAACAACAACCTGGAGACGCAAAACCGTCAGGCCCAGGCCCACATCAGCAATCTCTCCTCGCAGAACGAAGCCCTCTCCGACAAGGTGGCCATCGCCGCACAGCTCGACGCCACCGGCATCTATGCCCAGGCCAACAACAAGCGCGGCAAAGCCGCCAAGAAGGTGAAGGACGCCAAGAAGATTGTCGTCGGCTTCACCATCGCACGCAACGTCACCACAGAGACGGGCATCCGCACCCTCTACGTGCGCATCCTCACCCCGACGGGCTCCGTGCTCACCAAGGGCGGCACCTTCGAGTTTGAGAACCGCCAGATAGAATACTCCATCCGCAAGGACATCGAATACACGGGCGAGGAGCAGAGCGTCACCGTCTATTGGGACATCGCCGAGACGCTCCCCGCCGGACAATACCGCGCGGACATCTTCGCCGACGGCCACAACATCGGCAACACCTCCTTCGAGCTGAAATAACATTTCGTCAAAAAAACACAAAACACAGACACATAACACCATGGAAGCAGTTTTCTCCTACATCATCGGCCTCGGTGCGGCCGTGATGATGCCCATCATCTTCACCATCCTGGGCGTATGCATCGGAATCAAATTCTCCAAAGCCCTCAGCAGCGGCCTGCGCGTGGGCGTCGGCTTCGTGGGTCTCTCCGTCGTGACGGCCCTGCTGACCTCGTCGCTCGGCCCCGCACTGGGTAAAGTGGTTGACATCTACGGCCTCGAGTTGCAGGTGTTCGACATGGGCTGGCCCGCAGCCGCCTCTGTGGCCTACAACACGCTGGTGGGCTCGTTCATCATCCCCGTCTGCCTGGGCGTGAACCTCGTGCTGCTGCTGCTCGGATGCACACGCACGGTGAACATCGACCTGTGGAACTACTGGCACTTCGCCTTCATCGGCGCCGTGATTTACTTCATGACCGACAGCATCATGTGGGGCTTCTTCGCCGCCATCGTGTGCTACATCGTCACCCTCGTGCTGGCCGACATGACCGCCGAACGCTTCCAGAAATTCTATCCCGGCATGGAGGGCATCAGCATCCCGCAGCCCTTCTGTCAGGGCTTCATGCCCTTCGCCGTTGCCATCAACAAGGTGCTCGACTACGTGCCCGGCATCAACAGGGTGAACATCGACTCCGAGGGCATGAAGAAGAAGTTCGGCCTCTTCGGCGAACCGCTCTTCCTGGGCGTGCTCATCGGCATCATCATCGGCTGTCTGGCCTGCGAGAGCTGGCAGGCTGTGGTGGACAACATCCCCGCCACACTGGGTCTGGGCATCAAGATGGGCGCCGTGATGGAGCTCATCCCACGCATCACCTCGCTCTTCATCGAGGGTCTGAAGCCCATCTCGGAGGCCACGCGTGAGCTGATTGCCAAGAAGTTCGGCGCCGACAAGAAGTTCTACATCGGCATGTCGCCCGCTCTGGTCATCGGCCACCCCACCACGCTGGTGGTCAGCCTGCTGCTCATCCCCGTCACGCTGGTGATGGCCGTCCTGCTGCCGGGCAACCAGTTCCTGCCGCTGGCTTCGCTGGCCGGCATGTTCTACGTATTCGTGATGGTGCTCCCCTACACGGGCGGCAACGTGCTGCGCTCCATCATCGTGGGTCTCGTGGTGCTGGCCATAGGCCTCTACTTCGTCACCTGGATGGCGCCCGACTTCACCTCCGCCGCACACTCCGTGGCTCTGGCCCATCCCGACGACGCCTCGGTGCGTGTGCCTGAAGGCTTCAGCGCCGGCGCGCTCGACTTCGCCTCGTCGCCCCTCTCCACGGTGATTTATGCCGCCATGAAGTATATGAGCCACATCGGCGCCGCCCTGCTGACGATTGCCACCTTCGCCCTCGTGGCCTGGAACCGCATTCAAATCAACAAGAAATAAACGGAAACACAAAAAGAAAATATTATGAAAAAGACCATTCTCTCCCTGGCGCTTCTGGCGCTCGGACTCACCGCCTCCGCACAGGAGGCCGACCGCTACGTGGGTCGTCAGCATGTGAAATTCCAAACGGCCTGCCATCCCGCCGACGTGAAGGGCTACGACACGAAGACGCTGCGTGAGCGCTTCGTGATGGAGAAGGTGATGGAGGCCGACTCCATCCTGCTGACCTACAGCCACTACGACCGCTTCATCTTCGGCGGTGCAATGCCCGTCAGCCAAACGCTCAGGCTGGAGAACTTCTGGGAACTGGGTCTCGACGTGGACAAGACCATCAAGGAGAAATACTTCCTCTACAACCGCGAAATCGGCATCGTCAACTGCGGCGAGGGCGACGGCATCGTGGTGGTGGACGGCAAGGAATACGCCCTCTCGCCCAAAGAGGCGCTCTACGTGGGCCGCGGCCACATCGCAAAGGACAAGGACGTGAACAAGACGGTGGAATTCAAGAGCAAGGACGCCTCGAAGCCGGCCAAATTCTATCTCAACTCCGCCACCGCCCATCAGCACTACAAGACGCAGTGGATCACGCTCGACGGCCGCAAGGGTTCGCTCAAGGCTGCCGTGTGGGGCCCCGTGGGCACGGTGGAAGAGGCCAACAACCGCACCGTCTATAAGCTCATCGTCAACGACGTGCTGGAGGAGGGTCCCTGTCAGCTGCAGCTCGGTCTGACACAGCTCAACCCCGGCGCCGTGTGGAACACGATGCCCCCTCACACCCACGGCCGCCGCATCGAGGCCTACTACTACTTCAACCTGCCTGAAGGACAGACTATCAGCCACGTGATGGGACAGCCTCAGGAGAGCCGCAACGTGTGGCTGCACAACGAGCAGGCCATCATGTCGCCCGAATGGAGCATGCACGCCGCCGCCGGCACCTACTACTACACCTTCATCTGGGGTATGGCCGGCGAGAACCTCTACTACAACGACAAGGACAACATCCCCGTCATTGACATCCGATAAGCCGCTGTGGGACACGGGAAACTGAAGAAATTTGCCGAGATGGCCGCCAATCCGCTGGTGGTGGAGTGCCCTATGGCCGCCGTAATGGAAGACGCCTTCCCCCTGCGCGGCAGGTGGGGCGCGGACTTCTTCCGGCAGGAAGCGGAGCAGCCCCTCACGCTGGAGCTCGGCTGCGGCCGCGGAGAATACACCGTGGGGCTGGCGCGCCTGCACCCCGGGCGCAACTTCATCGGCGTGGACATCAAGGGAGCGCGCATGTGGACGGGCGCCAAAGAGGCGCTGGAGGCCGGCATGAAGAATGTGGGCTTCCTGCGCACCAACATCGAGTTCATCGACCGCTTCTTTGCGCCCGGCGAAGTGTCGGAGCTGTGGCTCACTTTCTCCGACCCGCAGATGAAGAAGGCCACCAAGCGCCTCACCTCCACCTACTTCCTCGAGCGCTACCGCCGCTTCATGAAGGAGGGCGGCCTAATCCATCTCAAGACGGACTCCAACTTCCTCTTCACCTACACGGAGGAAATGCTGCGCGCCAACGGCATCGTGGCCGAAGCCCTCACACGCGACCTCTACGGCGAGAGCGACGCCGCCACCTTCAGCGAAGCCACGGCGCTGCAGACCTACTACGAAGGCATGTGGCGCGAGCGCGGCATATCCATCAAGTATCTGCGCTTCCGCCTGCCCCTGCAGGGCGCCTTGCGCGAACCGGAAGTAGACATCCCGCTCGACGAATACCGGAGCTACTCCCGCGAAAAGCGTTCCTCGCTCGAAACCTCACGATAAGCATCAAGATACATAATCATTCACAGACGAAACGACAATGAAAAGAATATTTCTCAGCCTCTGCGGCATATGTGCCCTGATACTGACAGCCTGCGCCCAGCAGGAACCCGCCACCGTGTATTTCACAAAGACCATCACGCCCGAGAGCCTCGTGCAAATCTATCAGAAGCTCGGCGTGCCGGCCCACGGACGCGTGGCCGTGAAAATCAGCACGGGCGAGATGGGCGGCAACAACTACCTCAAGCCCACTCTCATCCGCAGCCTTGTGGACGAGGTCAAGGGCACCATCGTGGAGTGCTGCACGGCCTACGGCGGCTCGCGCCAGGACAAGAAAAAACACTGGGAGACAATTCACGCCCACGGCTTCGACACCATCGCCAAGGTGGTGCTGATGGACGAGAAGGGAGACATGCGCATCCCCGTGCGCGATACCACGTGGATTAAGTACGACATCGTGGGCAAGAAGCTCAAGGACTACGACTTCATGATTAACCTCGCTCACTTCAAGGGACACCAGATGGGCGGCTTCGGCGGTGTGCTGAAGAATCAGAGCATCGGCGTGGCCTCCACCGCAGGCAAGGCCTACATCCACAGTCACGGCGTGACGGACCAGACGCCCCAGTGCTGGCAATACACCCGGCCGCAGGACGCCTTCCTCGAATCGATGGCCGCTGCCGCCGACGGCGTGGAGCAGTATATAGGCAAGGGCAACATCATCTACATCAACGTGATGAACAACATCAGCATCGACTGCGACTGCGACGCCCATCCCAAAGCCCCCGAGGTGCAGGACATCGGCATATTGGCCTCCACCGACCCCGTGGCGCTCGACAAAGCCTGTCTGGACAAAGTCTATGGCATACAGCCCGACCAGAACAACAACCCCACCCCGCTCATCAGGCGCATCGAGAAGCAGCACGGCGGCCACATCATCGACTGCGCCGAGAAAATCGGCATGGGCCGGAAAGCCTACAAGCTGGTGGAGTTCTGACCTCTCGCAGAAGACGCTTTCACGCTATAAATGAAATGGACATTACTTCTCTCCTGCCTCCTGTCTCTGACGTCCGCCCTCACGGCACAGACGTCGGAGGCGGCGCAGCACGTCCTCAGGGCAGCGCAGTGGAACAGGCTCTACCCGCAGGAGAAAGTGTATCTCCATCTTGACAACACGGCCTACTTCCTGGGTGAGACCATCTGGATAAAGGCCTACGTGACACGCTCCGACACAGAGAACAGAAGCAACATCTCGCGCGTGCTCTACGTGGAACTCATTTCACCCAGAGGCTTTGTGGCAGAACGGCGCAAGCTGCAGGTGACGGACGGACTGGCGCGGGGCGACATCAAACTGACAAAAAGGGTGCTCAAAGCCGGCTACTATGAAATACGGGCCTATACGCGCTACATGACAAACTGGGGCGGCCGGAATTACTTCTCCCGCGTCATCCCTGTATTCGACAAGCCTCGCACAGAGGGCGACTACAGCCGCATGTCGCTTGAGCAATATGACGTGACACGCCAACCTGCAGAGCGCCGCGTCGCCCTTCCCGAGCCAGAAGACACAGACAACAGTATCCGCATCACCGAACTGCCGGACAGCGTCTGCTTTGAAGCCGACAAGGGCTCTGGCTGGGCGCTGCTTCACGGCAGCAACATCATCGCCGGCAACACCATCGGGGAGGGAGAGCACGTACGCCTGTCCCTGCCCCGGCAAAAGATGAAGGAGGGCGCATGGCAGATGGTGCTCTTCGATGACGCGGGAAAGGAAATCACGCATCGCGACGTCGTCATCGTGCCCAAAGCGGACAGGGAACTCAAGATAACGGTACGCACCGCAGGCATCCGTCCCTGCGGACGCATCGGCGTTGACATTCAGGGACCGCCCCACACGGCGTTCTCGTTCTCCGCCATCGATGCCGCCACCATCTGCAACGGATTTCAGGAGGACATCCGCGAGTGGATGCTCCGAAAGAGCGAGAACTGGCATCGCTACGACTGGAACACGATGGCAGGCATCACCCCCTGGGACGGCAGTCAGGTGATAGAAGACAAACTTTATCTCTTTGGAAAAGTTATACCTAAGAAAAAAAACATGCGTCTTGACAGCGTCACCGTCTCTGCCACATTCAGGGGCACGGAAGAGCGCATGTTCGGTTCGGTCAAGACGGACAGCACCGGGGCATACGCCATCATCCTGCCCGACATAGAAGGCATCTGGAACATGCAGCTCTCTCCGCAGGTAAAAGGTAAGGAAGCGCAATACCGCATCACCGTGGACCGCCATTTCGCCCCGCCCCTGCGACCTCTTGAAAGCGGCGAAGTGCGTCAGATCCCGGTGGACACCACGCGTATCCGCCGCTGGCAGATAACGCCGCAATACGAGGAAGAGTGGCAGCACATGTATGAGAAGAACGCCACCGTCATGAAGGAAGTAAACGTCAAGGGCAAACGCAAGTCGGACCACTACGACTACAACGCCTTCACCAACACCGAGGATGCGGAACATTTCTCCGAGATATATTTCGATTGCGAGGAGGCCGCAGAGGACATCGCCGACCGCGGTGAGGAAATGCCGGAACTGACAGCATGGTTGGCGCAGACCGTCAGCAACTACCGGGAAGACAGCTATGGGGAAGACAACTACGGGCAGGGAACCCGCTACAGCAGGGACCAGGGAGAAGCGGACGCGAACACCAAGCGCATTCCGAAATGGAACGGACGCATTGCCACCTGGTATGTGGACAATGAAAAGGTGGGGGGCATCTGGTATCCCCATCACCCTCTTTTACTTGACGAATACCAGTCCGTTTATATCAGCGATTCGCACGGGCACAACGAGGGGGGCATCACCATCTATGCCTACAGCTACGCACACGACACGAGCAAATGGACAAAAGCGCCCAAGACCAACCGTCAGACACGCTACACACACTACTACGGCTACAGTCCGCCGTCGGAATTCAAGACCGAGGACTACTGCGACATCCCGCCCATGCCGGACTTCCGCCGCACACTCTTCTGGGCGCCCGACATGTGGACCGATGCCGACGGCAAGGCACACATAGAGTTTTGGAACAATTCCTCCTGCACCGACATGATATTCTCCGCCGAAGGCATCACGCAGGACGGCCACTTCATCACCGGACAATAATCAACACGCAACAACTATGAAACGCATTCTCTTCACACTCATCGCCCTTTGCGGCACACTCTGCATCGCAGCCGACAACACGCTCGAAACCTTCCGTCCGATACTGACCCGGGCGGCCGCTTGGGCCAAAGCCATGCCCCAGGAGAAAGTCTATCTCCACCTCGACAACACAGGCTACTTCAAGGGGGAGACCATCTGGATGAAAGCCTATCTGACACGCACCGACACACAGCGCCGCGGCAACCTCTCCAGCGTGCTCTACGTGGATCTCATCTCGCCCGACGGCAACGTCATTGCGCGCCGCAAGCTCTTCGTCACGCACGGCATCGCCGCCGGCAGCATCGATCTCGACAACGAGGTGCTGCCCTCCGGCTTCTACGAAATCCGGGCCTACACGCGCTACATGATGAACTGGGGCGAGAACAGCTGTTTCTCGCGCGTCATCCCCGTCTTCGACAAACCCGAGAAGGAGGGCGACTACAGCAACCCCAAGATGACGGGCGACTCGCGCCTGCTGGAGCGGAGCGACAAGCAGGACAAAAGCGTGCGCTTCTTCCCCGAGGGCGGCTATCTCGTGAAGGGCCTCCCCGCCCGTGTGGCGTGGGACTGCCAGGGGCAGAGGGGCATCATCAACATTTCCAACGTGACGGACCTGCGCCAGGTGACCGTTGAGGTGAACGGCCGCAAGCGTGAAGCCGTTCTGCCGGAGCCTCAGGCCGAAGGCTGCGTGCTTCGCCTGGAGACCACGCGGGCCGACAGCATCGTGCTCGACGTCTTCAACACAGCGTCGCTCAACGGCCGTGCTGTGGCCTGGACCCTCATGCATGAGGGTGCCGTGATTGCCTGCAGGGCGTTTACGGCTTCCGGTCACTACTCCTTCTCCCTCCTGCGCGCCGCAATGCCGGCGGGCGTGTCGCAGGTGACGCTGCTCGACGGCGAGGGCCGCATCCTCTCCGAGCGTTTTCTGTTCATTCCGCCCAAGAATGAACACCCCGTAGAGGTGAAGACCGCCAACAAAGCGCTGACGCCTTGCGGCCGTGTGACGGTGGACATCACCGCAGCGCCCTACACCTCGCTCTCGCTTTCGGCCACCGATGCCGCCACCGCCGTCAACGGCCGCAGCAGCGACATCCGCACGTGGATGCTCCTGGGCAGCGACCTCAAGGGCTATATCGCCCGACCCGACTACTACTTCGAGGCCGATGACGAAAAGCACCGCAAAGCCGCCGACCTGCTGATGCTGGTGCAGGGCTGGCGCCGTTACGACTGGGACTTCATCACGGGTCGCCGCAACTTCGATCATCCGCAGATTATAGAAGAGAATCTCAATCTCTTCGGCACCGTGAAGCCCAAAAAGAAGAAAGACCCCATTGAGGGCGTCACCGTCACGGCCACCTTCATCGGCGACGGCGAGAAGTTCTTCCTCTCGGCCAAGACCGACAGCGCCGGACGCTACGCCATGGTGCTGCCCGACATCCAGGATGAATGGGTGATGAACATCATGACGACCTCCGAAGGCAAACGCACGGAGCATACCGTCACCATCGACCGCCATTTCGCCCCCAAGGCGCGCACCGTGGGCGACGATGAGAAGGTCATCATCCCTCTCGACACCGCCGACATACACCATTGGGACATCCCGAGCGAAGATGCCGACCTGTGGAAGCCCTTCATCCTGGGCAAGGACGCCACCGCGCTTAAAGAGGTGCGCGTCAATGCGCGCCGCAAGAACAACCACTACGACTACAGCGCACGCACCGACGAGAGCGAAGCCATCCGCAAGGCGGTGCTCTACTACGACTGCGAGGCGGAGGCCGAAGAAGTGGCCGACCGCGGCGACGAGGTGCCCGCTCTGGCCGACTGGCTCCACGCGAAGAATCCCATCTTTGAGGGCACCCAGCCCACCACCCGTCTGGCCTGGGACCTCAACGACTACGAGAACACCAACACCGGCGTCGCCGACCCCACATGGGAGGGTCTGCTCTCCGAAATGGTGATTGACGTCAACCTCATGAATATGACGGACAGCGAGTTCAAGGGCAATGTGGCCCACATCCTGCGCAGCAAGCGCGGCGACGAAATCACCACGTGGAAGGAGACGCTCAGCATCCAGGAACTCTACGCCGACCTGGCCTCCGGCACGCGCCGCAACTGGGCCATCCTCTGGGGCGACGGCACCGCCATCCAAAACCGCCCCGTCGTCTGGATAGTCAACAACCAGTTTTGCTCCATCACCAACTTCAAGGGCGACTTCCTCGACACGCAGCGCGCCTATTCTTCCGCTGTGGACAACGCCTCCTTCACCACCGAACTGCCCATCTTCATCGACGAGGTGCGCTCGCTCTACGCCACCGACGACCTCAAGAGCCTGCGCCAGCACATCCGCAGCGAGGACCTCGAGCGCCGCAACCCCTATATCATCTACTGCTACACCTGGCTCAACCGCCCGAAGGAGCGCCTCAAGGGAACCCGCTACGCCCACTACCACGGATACAACCCCGTGGAGGTCTTCGAGACCGAAGACTACAGCGACATCGCCCCCGTGGCCGACTACCGCCGCACGCTCTTCTGGGAGCCCAACGTGTGGACCGACGAAAACGGCAGGGCCCGCGTGGAGTTCTGGAACAACTCCTCCTGCACCGACATGGAATTCTCCGTCGAGGGCATCACGCAGGACGGGCAGTTCGTCATCGGAAAATGACCGCAAACACCTAATAATAATATATAATGGAAATATACCCCAAACTCATTATGGATGCACTCTCCACGGTGCGCTATCCCGGCAGCGGGAAGAACATCGTGGAGATGCAGATGGTGGAGGACGACCTGCGCATCGCCGGGATGCACGTCTCCTTCTCCCTGATTTTCGACAAACCCACCAATCCCTTCCTCAAAAGCCTTGTGAAAGCAGCAGAGGCCGCCATCCACGCCTATGTCTCCAAGGATGTCGAGGTGGAGATTCACACCAAGACGCTGCAGGCGCCGCGCCCCGACCTGCCCGACCTGCTGCCCGGCGTGAAAAACATCATCGCCGTCTCCAGCGGCAAGGGCGGCGTGGGCAAGAGCACGGTGGCCGCCAATCTGGCTGTGGCGCTGGCCCGCCTGGGCCATCGTGTGGGCCTGCTCGACTGCGACATCTTCGGCCCCTCTGTGCCCAAGATGTTCGGTATGGAGGAGGCGCGCCCCTACTCCGAGAACATCGGCGGCCGCGACCTCATCATCCCTGCGGAGCAATACGGCATCAAGGTGCTCTCCATCGGTTTCTTCGTCGATCCGGACACGCCCACCCTCTGGCGCGGCGGGATGGCCTCCAATGCGCTCAAGCAACTCATCGGCGACGCCGCATGGGGCGACCTCGACTACTTCATCCTCGACACGCCTCCCGGCACGTCCGACATCCATCTCACCCTGGTGCAGACGCTGCCCATCACGGGTGCCGTCATCGTCTCCACGCCGCAACAGGTGGCTCTGGCCGACGCGCGCAAGGGCATCAACATGTATCGCAACGAGAAGGTTGACGTGCCCATCCTGGGACTGGTGGAGAATATGGCGTGGTTCACGCCTGCGGAACACCCCGACGAGAAGTATTTCCTCTTCGGCCGCGAGGGCGTGAAGCAGTTGGCCGAGACGATGCAGGTGCCCCTGCTGGGTCAGATTCCCGTGGTGCAGAGCATTTGCGACAACGGCGACAGCGGCACGCCCGCAGCGCTCGACCCCGCCTCGCCTTCAGGACAGGCGTTCCTGCAACTGGCCGCCCGCGTGGTGACGGAGACCGACCGCCGCAATCTGGAAAAGGAAAAGACGAAGATTGTGTCCGTCAAAGGCTGACGGACTCCTTCTTCTTCAGGAGGATGTAGCCCAGCGCCACCACACCCAGCGCCATCGGATAGTGGAGATTGGGGATGATGTCGAAAGGCGATATCCCGGCCAATCCGGCGGCAATCAGCAACTGTGCGCCGTAGGGCAGGAAGCCCTGCGCCACGCACGAGAAGGTGTCGAGGATGGAGGCGGCACGCAGCTTTGAGACGCCGTAGTGCTCCGTCAGCTCCTTGCACAGCGGGCCCACGGAGAGTATGGCGATGGTGTTGTTGGCCGTGAGGATGTCGGCCGTGCTGACCAGTACGGCCATCGCCAGCTCGGCCGCACGCGGACCCTTCACCGTCCTGCCCACGAAGTTCATCACGTGCTGGAGCCACCCCAGGCGGCGCACCACTTCGATGGCCACGGCGGCCACGATGGTCACCACGATGAGCTGCCCCATGCCGAGCACACCGTGCCAGGCGCTCTCAGCCAGAAACGGGACATCGTAGCCGATGCTCAGACCGATGCTGCAGCTGAGCGCCAGCGCCAATGCCAGCAACAGCAGCACGTTGACGCCGCCGAGGGCTGCGCCGAGGATGAAGAGATAGGGCACCGTCAGCAGGAAGCGCCGGGTGTGAAACACCACGTCGGCGCCGGTGCCTCCCGCCTTGCT
Source organism: uncultured Bacteroidales bacterium (assembly GCA_902791295.1). GTDB lineage: Bacteria > Bacteroidota > Bacteroidia > Bacteroidales > Bacteroidaceae > Physcousia. The sequence continues at coordinate 13,101 of CADAVI010000029.1, forward strand.
CAGGAGCGTGGCATAGAGGAGGATGCAAAACAGCGCCGCCGGCAGCGCAATCCACAGATTGGCGATAAACTTGTCCTTCATGCGGCAACCCAGCGAGCGCGTGGCCGCTATGGTGGTGTCGGAGATGAAGGAGAGGTTGTCGCCGAAGAAGGCGCCGCCCACCACGACACCCGTCAGCAGGGGCACGGAGTAGCCCGTCTCACGGGCCATGCCCACGGCGATGGGCGTGAGTGCGGCGATGGTGCCGCAACTGGTGCCTACCGACAGACTCACCAGACAGGCGGCCACGAAGATGCCGACCAGTATCAGGCTTGAGGGCAGCAGCCACAGCGTCAGATCCACCATAGCCTTCACGCCGCCGATTACGCCGGCCACGGAAGCAAACGCTCCGGCCAGCACAAAGATGCAGAGCATCAGGAGCACGCTTTTGTGCGACTCCGTTATCAGATCCAGTTTCTTCACTTCAGAGGTATGTCCTTTTTAGCCGATGACAACGCGTGTCCATCCGTGTTTGTCGGGCTCGGTGCCGTATTGGATGCCGCGCAGCAGGTTGTAGAGTTTGGTGGAGACGGGGCCGGGCTTGCCGTCCTTCGATATCACGAAGCTCTTCTTCTCCTCCAGGTCGTCAATCTTGCGAATGGGCGAAATCACAGCCGCCGTGCCGCAGGCGCCGGCCTCCTCAAAGGTGGCCAACTCGTCCTCGGGAATCTGACGGCGCTCCACTTTCAGGCCGAGGTCCTCTGCCAGCTGCATCAGACTCTTGTTGGTGATGGAGGGCAGAATGGAGGTGGACTTGGGCGTGACGTAGGTGTTGTCCTTGATGCCGAAGAAGTTGGCTGCGCCGCACTCGTCCATGTATTTCTTTTCCTTGGCGTCCAAATAGAATTCGCAGGCGTAGCCCTGGTCGTGGGCCATCTTGTTGGCGCGCAGCGATGCCGCGTAGTTGCCGCCCACCTTGTAGATGCCGGTGCCGAGGGGCGCCGAGCGGTCGAACTCGCGGATAATCACGTAGTCGTTGCACGAGAAGCCGCCCTTGAAGTAGGGACCCACAGGCGTGGCGAAGATGAGAAACAGATACTCCGTGGCGGGATGCACGCCCACCTGGGCGCTGATGCCGATGAGCAGCGGACGGATGTAGAGCGTGGCGCCGGTCTCATAGGGCGGGATGAAGCGCTCGTTGAGGCGCACCACCTTGTCCACCATCTCGTTGAAGCGCTCCGTGGGCAGTTCGGGCATGAGGATGCCGCGACAGGTGCTCTGCAGACGGGCGGCGTTTTCGTCGCTGCGGAACACGCGCACCTTGCCGTCGGGGCAGCGATAGGCCTTCAGACCTTCGAAGGCCTCCTGGCCGTAGTGCAGACAGGTGGCGGCCATGTGCATGGGGATGGTCTCCTCGCTCGACACCTCTATTTCGCCCCACTTCCCGTCGCGGTAGTAGCAGCGCACGTTATAATCCGTTTTTCTGTAGCCGAAACCGAGGCTACTCCAATCCATTTGTTCCATATCAGTATGTGTTTTTTGTTATTCTCAGGCGCAAAAATACAAAATTCGCGTGAAACGGCGCGTACTTCTCACGAATTATTATCAAGAATCCGGTCGATTTTCTCCTCCACCGTCTGCAATTTCTCTTTGCACAACTTGAGCAGGGCCTCTGCGGCCTGCAGTTTGGCCGACATTTCGTCCACCGGCACACTGCCCTCCTCCAGTTCGCGGGCTATGACCTCCAGTTTCTCTATGGCTTCTTCGTATTTCATTTTTATTTTCAATGTTCAATGGTCAATGTTCAATGGTCAATGTTCAATGTTCAATGGTCAATGTTCACCACCGCATTCACGGTGCTGTATATCTCGCCCGAGGCCAGTCGCGTGGTGACGATTTCGCCTTCGCGCAGCTCGCCGACATCCCTCACGAGGCGTCCGGCGCAGGTGGTGATGCTGTAGCCGCGCTCGAGCAGCCGTTGGGGGTCGAGCCCCCTGAGTCGCTGCTCCGTCAGCTCCAGTCGGTGGTGCTGGCGCTCGAAGTGGCGGCGGGCCGCTGCAGGCAGTTTTTCGGCAAGCATATCCATGCGGTGGCGCTCCTGCATCATGCGGGTGCGCAACGCCTGGGGGATGCGCCGGCGCAGGTCTTCGACGAGGGCCAGTTCGCCGGCCATGCGGTCGATGAGGAAGGCGGCCACCGCCGTGGGCGTCTTGAGCGAGAGGTGGGCCACGTGGTCGAGCACCGTCTCATCCCTTTCGTGACCGATGCCCACGATGACGGGCAGCGGACACTGCGCGACGCACGAAGCGAGGGCGTAGTGGTCGAAGTCGCTGAGGTCGGCCGTTGCGCCGCCGCCGCGGATAATCACGACGCAGTCGTATTGCGCGTCGTCTATCTCCGTCAGCTGCGCGATGATGCTCTCCGGAGCCTGCGCTCCCTGCATCAGGGCGGGGAAGAGCGTCGTGCGGAAGGCCAGCCCCCATTCGTTGCCGTGCAGTTGGTCCTCGAAGTCGCCCAACCCGGCGGCCGTCGGCGATGAAACGACGGCGATGCGCTGCACCAGACGCGGCAGCCGCAGCGCCTTGTTGTCGCCCAGGATGCCGTCCTCCTCCAGCTGGCGGAGTATCTCGCGGCGGCGCTGCATCTGGTCGCCCAGCGTGAAGCGGGCGTCGATGTCCTGCACGTTGAGACTGTAGCCGTAGGCCTCGTGGAAACTCACCTCCACCAGCAGGCGCAGCCGCATGCCGGCGCGCAGGCTCTGCCCCGACTCCTTCTCGAAGCGCATGGAGAGCAGCCGCCAGGTGCGGGCCCACACGGTGATGCGGGCGCGCGCCGCCACAGCGCCGTCGTCCGTCTTCTCCACCAGTTCACCGTAGAAGTGACCGCCTCCGCCCACACGGCCCTCATACAGTTCGCCCTCCACCCAGAGGGCTTCCGGGAAACTGTCTTCAATGGCCGAAGCGGCGATGCGGTTGAGTTCGTAGAGTCTCATCTTTGCTGCACTCTTTCGGGGCAAAAATATAAAAAAAACACGAAATAGCCGAAAAACGCCGTCGCCCATTCCGCTTATCTTCTCTTTTTTGCACTATCTTTGTCCCGAATACGTAACACACAACCCAATGAAAAAAAACTTCACCCTCTTCTCCGCCCTGATTCTCGCGCTGGGACTTGCGGCCCAAACCACTCCCCTGCAGGAGATTCAGCGCAACGTGCGCCTCACGGCCTCGCAATACACGGCCTACATCGACCCCGAACCCGACTACCGCCTCACGCCCGCGCCCAAGGGCTACGAACCCTTCTACATCTCCCACTACGGCCGCCACGGTTCCCGCTGGCTCATCGACCGCCATCAGTATTGGGACGTGATGGACGTGCTCGATCGCGCCCATCAGCAGGGCGCCCTCACGCCGCGCGGCGAAGAGTTGTGGGCCACGCTCTCCGAGTGGGTGCCCACCACCCACAAGCGTCGCGGCGAACTCACCAACGTGGGTGAGCGCCAGCACCACCGCATCGGCCGCCGCCTCACGGAGCGCTTCCCCGAAATCTTCGGCGCCAGGGACTGCGAGGTGGACGCCCGCTCCACCGTCGTCATCCGCTGCATCCTCTCGATGGAGGCCGAGTGTGAGGAACTCACGGCCTTCAATCCCGCCATCAGCATCCACAACGACGTGAGCGAGTCCTTCCAATACTACCTCAACCAGGACTGGAGCCGGCGCATCAAAGACGAACAGAAGGCCCGCTGGGCCGAGGTCACCTTCGACTACAAGAAGGCCTATCTCCATCCCGAGCGCCTCTGGGGCGTGCTCTTCCGCGACACCGCCTGGCGCGACGAGAAGCTCCCCAGCCGCACCCATTTCATGCGCAACTTCTTCTACATGGCCGGCAACATGCAGAGCCACGGCCCCGTGCCCGGCCTGCAGAGCGACGACCCCACCCTCTCGTGGAAGCACCAGAGCCGTCCGCTCAACCTCTACGGCTGGTTCACCGACCAGGAACTCTTCGACCTCTGGCGCACGGAGAATCTCGAGTGGTATGTCAACTACGTCGCCGGCAAGGCGCCCTTCACGCAGGAGAATCTCCTGTGGAACATCATCCAGACCTGCGACACCACGCTCCACAAGGCCGGCTGGCACGGCGCCACGATGCGCTTCGGCCATGAGGTGTGCGTGCTGCCCCTGTCCGCCCTGCTCGAACTGGGCGACGCCGGCAAGCAGATTCCCCTCTCCGAAATCAATACGCTCTACGACCGCTGGGCCAACTTCCGCGTCTTCCCCATGGCCTGCAACGTGCAGCTGGTCTTCTATCGCCCGAAGGAGGGCCGCTTCGCCTCCAACTACACCGAGGGCGAGGGCGACATCCTCGTCAAGGCGCTGCTCAACGAGCGTGAGGTCGCGCTGCCCGTCCCCGCCGTCGAGGGTCCCTACTGCCGCTGGAAGGACCTGCGCGCCTACTATGTCAACAAGCTGACGCAGTTCACGGAGAGCGCCCCGAAGGATTCCGACGACTGACCCGTGTTCCGCTTCCGCCGCTTTTCCGTTGACGACGGCCGCTCGGCCATGAAGGTGGGCACCGACGGCGTGCTGCTCGGCGCGTGGGCTCTCTCGGGCGTACCCGCTCCGCCCCTCATCGTCGATGTCGGCTGCGGCTGCGGCCTCATCGCCCTGATGATGGCGCAGCGTTTCCCCGAAGCCCGTGTGACGGCGGTGGATATCGACGCCCCCTCGCTGGAGGATGCCCGCCTCAATGCGGCGGCCTCACCCTTTGCCGGACGCATCGCACTCACGGAGGCCGACTTCCTCTCGCTGCCGCCCTTCCCCCCGGGCACGGCCTTTGTCTGCAATCCTCCCTTCTACACGGAGGACACGCTGGCGCCCGACCTCAGGCGCGCTGCGGCGCGCAACCATCGCTCGCTGCCCCTGGAGGCTTTGGTGGAGCACACCGCCGGAGGCAGCCTCTCGCTGGTGCTGCCCGCCGCACTGGAGGGCGAACTGCTCGCGCTGGCCCACTCTGCGGGGCAGCATCTCCGCCGCCTCTGCCGCGTGCGCACCACGCTGCGCAAGGCCCCCAAGCGCATCCTTGCGGAACTGGGTCCAAAAACAGAGGAGAGCCCGGAGTTCTCCGAGCTCGTCCTCACCGCAGCCGGCGGTGCCCGCTCCGAGGCTTATGCCGCCCTCTGCCGCGAGTTTTATCTATAGCGAAAGAAAGACCCGCACTTTTTCTTAACGCACAAAGAGCTTGCGGCCGCGCTCGATGCGCAGAGGCGACTGCGACGTGGCGGGACGGCCGTCCGGGCCCCAGGCCGCACCCAACGTCCCCTCGCGAGCCTTCTCCCCCACCTCACGGATGCCCAGGGGATTGGGCACGGGAGTGAGATCGATATAGTCGATGTCGGGCATCCAGTCGGCGGCGTTGGAGAAGCGCACCGTGTTGCGGCCGGCATTGAGCGTGACCGTGAGCGACTTGGTGGCCACTGTGGACCAGCCGCCCGAATTGCAGCCCGTGAGCGTCTGCACCCGCTCCCCGTTGACCGTGACGGTGACGGAACGGTCGGCACCGGAGATATAGGCCAGCGTGAGCGTATATTCGCCGCCGGCGGCGCTGTAAACGTCGCGCCAGATGAGGTCGTTCTGCTCGCTGCAGCCCAGCCAGCCGGCCTTCATGCCGCTGCTGCAGTAGTCGGCGTACTCGTAGATGCCGGTCTTCTCCGTCTGGTTGTTTTTCAACTCCTGATAAGCTGTGATGTAGGCCGTCTCCGCCTCATAGCGGATACGCTCCGTGCGCGTACCCTCGGCACGGTAGATGCGTGTACCGTGGGCCGGAACGATGACGCGGTAGCTCGCGGTGAAGGTGCCCAGGTCAGTGCGGTTGAAGAGGTCGCGCAGCGTCACATCGCCCGAGAGGCACAGCGTGGAGAACTTCACCGTGACGGCACGCTGCTGGTCGGTGGGATTATAGACAGCGAAGGCGCGCACGGGGCCGCCCTGCGTCTGGAGGTCGCGCACCAGCACGAAACACTGGTTCTGCTTCTCCACAGGATAAGCCTGCTGGGCGAGCGGGTCCTGATTGAGGGCAATGAGCTCGGGATTGGTCAGCAGCGCCAGCGTGGCGGGCTTGATGGCCGTGAGATCACAACCGATGAGCAGCGGCGAGTTCATCATGCACCAGAGGCCGAAGTGTGTCTTGTCCTCCTCGCTCGACATGGAGCGCCCCACCTCAAGCATATCCATGTCGTTGAAGTGACCGGCAGAGCTGTAGGCGCTCAAATAGAGGTTTTGAGAGAGGATGTCCTTGACGGAGGCCCAGCCGTTCCAGATGTCCTGCGTGGTGCGCCAGGAGAAGGCCACGTCGTGAACCCAGGTGCCGGGATAATTCCAGCGGCAGACGTTGAGGCGCACATCGTCGCGCCCGGTGTTTTTGATGGCCTGACTGATGGCCGTGTAGCGCTCCTGCGGGTCGAGGGCCAGATGCTGCGTGTTTTGGGGCGCATCGCCGCCGCAGAAGTCCACCTTGATGAAGTCGAAGCCGCACTCCTTGAAGTAGAAGTCGGCATCGCGCTGGTCGTAGCGGTAGAGACCCACGTTGACGCTCAGTTCGTCGCCGTTGTACATATTGCCGCAAGTGTTGGCGCCGGCGTCGCTGTAGATGCCGGCCTTGAGACCCTTGGCGTGGATATAGTCGGCCACGGGCTTGAGGCCGTTGGGGAAACGCGTGGGATGGATGAGCAACTCGCCCGTCTGGGTGTTGCGCCCGCCGAAGAAGCCGTCGTCGATGTTGATGTGGTCGTAGCCGGCATCTTTCAGGCCGGTGGAGACCATCGCATCGGCCTGACTGCGAATGAGGGCGTCGCTGATGTTGACGCCGTAGGTGTTCCATGAGCTCCAGCCCATTGTGGGGCCGCCCTGAGCCCAGGCCGAAAGCGCAGCAAGAGAGAGCGCCAGAGAAAACAAGTGTTTGTTCATAGAATTTATTTTTTCTGTCTAAATACGCAAAAGGTTTACAATTTCATACAAAATTACAAAAATTTTCTTTTTCCGACAAATTTTCTGCGTCGTTTTTTTTTCGCAAAAACATTCAGGGCCCTTGCAATGTGAGACCCCGATGTGCATTTGAAGCCGCATTTTGAAAAACTCAAAAAATGATGAGAAAATGAGAAAAATCGATTCAACGTTTTTCA
>CADAVI010000030.1 GCA_902791295.1 uncultured Bacteroidales bacterium
GATTTTTGCGAGCATTGGCGTATTCCTGGTCATCATTTTGGTGCTGGTGGCCATCCTGCTCGTGGCAAAAGCCTATTTGTCACCCAGTGGCAATGTGAATATCACCATCAATGGTAAGGATACGATTTCCGTACCTCAGGGCTCTTCGCTGCTTTCGACACTTTCGCAGGAAGGCATTTTTCTGCCTTCTGCCTGCGGCGGTAAAGGTAGCTGCGGACAGTGCAAGCTGCAGGTGATTGATGGCGGTGGTGAAATTCTTGATTCGGAGAAAGGTCACTTTTCACGTAAGCAGCAGAAGGAGCACTGGCGCCTTGGCTGTCAGTGTAAGGTGAAGGGCGATTTGAAGATTGCCGTAGACGATTCCGTAATGGGTGTTAAGGAATGGGAGTGCACCGTTATCGGCAATAAGAACGTGGCTACGTTTATCAAGGAGTACAAGGTGGCTCTGCCTCCCGGAGAGCACATGGACTTCGAGCCCGGTTCGTATGCACAGATTAAGATTCCCGCATTTGACTGCATCGACTATGATAAAGATTTCGACAAGAGCCTGATCGGTGACACCTATCTGCCCGCTTGGGAGAAGTTCGGCTTGTTCCCCCTCAAGTGTAAGAACCCCGATGCTACCATCCGTGCTTACTCCATGGCCAACTATCCCGACGAGGGCGACATCATCACGCTGAACGTTCGTATTGCCACGCCGCCTTTCAAACCCAAGGATCAAGGTCCCGGCTTTATGGATGTGAATCCCGGTATTGCGTCATCTTACATCTTCTCGCTGAAGCCCGGCGACAAGGTCATCATGAGCGGTCCTTACGGAGAGTTCCGTCCTCAGTACGGCACCGGCCGTGAGATGATTTGGGTCGGTGGCGGTGCCGGTATGGCTCCTCTGCGTGCTCAGATTATGCACATGCTCAAGGGACACGGTGTCAGCGAGGAAGACCGCAAGCGTCCGATGCATTATTTCTATGGTGCACGCGCTTTGGAGGAAATTCCCTTCCTGGATGACTTCCTGCAGTTGGAGAAGGACTTCGACAACTTCCATTTCCATCTGGCCTTGGATCGTCCCGATCCGAAGGCCGATGCCGCAGGTATCAAGTACACACCGGGTTTCGTGGCTCCCGTCATGGGCGACACCTATCTGAAGCAGCATGAGAGTCCCGAAGACTGTGAGTACTATCTGTGCGGACCTCCAATGATGGCCAAGACGGTGCTCGATCTGCTGCACTCTCTCGGTGTAGAGGACGACATGATTCGATTCGACAACTTCGGTGGTTAAAAAGAATCTTTTGATATTATGGACAGTCCTGAGCGTTGCCTGTGTGCACGCTCAGGATTTTCCTTTGTTGCATGCCCGTCGCAGTCAGGGCTCTCCCTTCAACAACTCCTGTCCCTTGATTGACGGACAGCGTGCCGTTGTGGGCTGTGTGGCCACTGCGCTCGAGCATATCATCAACTATTGGCGCTATCCGACTGCACTTGTGTCGGAGATTCCCGAATACACCACGGACCGATTCTCTCTTGCGGCTGTGCCCGAGGGTATGCCCATCGACTGGCAGAATATGCAGGAAGACTACATGGACAGCCCCTACACAGATGCTTCTGCCCAAGCCGTCGCAGACCTCTCCTTATGGGTTGGACAGGCGTTGAGGGCAAAATATGGTGTCAGTTCCACTTCTGCAAGCACGGAGCGTGCGGCAGAGGTGATGAAGCAGCAGTTCGGCTATAAGACAGTGAAACTCTGTTATCGCGACGGCTACACCGCTCCTGCCTGGCGCAGGCTCATTGACCACGAGCTGAACAATGGACGCCCAATCTATTTTTGCGGTTCCCATTGCGGCGGTGCTCATGCTTGGGTTGTGGACGGCGTGAAAGACGGCATGTATCATTGCAATTGGGGTGAAGACAATTTCAGGGATGGGTGGTATGCAATGGATGCTTTCAATGAATTTCAGGAGCCGCAGGACTTCTCTTACCCGGAGCGTTTTGCCGGTTTCTTCTCCAATCAGGCTTGTATTCTGGTTGCACCCGATGAGGTGACGACGCTGGCCGCAGACAGTATCCATACTCCGGACTTCGTCAGAGTACATGAGGTGAAACTTCTGCGTCAGCCTTCAACCGAGGATTTCGTCCTGGCAGAGGTGATGCTGGAGAATACTCATACGGATACCTTATATTATACGTTGGAAGGATTGTGTTTTACCCCCGATGTGTGGCAGGAGCGAGACATTGACCGAATGAAGGAAGATGCAGAGTTTTGCGGTGTATGTTCGTTCGTGCTTCCTCCCAATCAGACCGTGACGCAAACGGCCTGTTTCCGTTTCCGCAAAGCGGGTGCCCGAGTGTTTTGTGTAACTTTTGACGGAGAGGAGTTCTTCTGTGACAGGTCTGTCAATGTGTTGTCTTCACAAAGGCTGTCGTTGGATTATTCCGAGCTGAGCATAAGTTTCCCGGAAAAAGGGACGGCACAGGTTTCCGGTTGTGTAAAAAACACATCGGACAGCAAAACCTTCGGAACGATGCTGTATTTCTATCTGATGAAGGGCGAGGTGGAATCCGGTGAAGAAAACACAGAATGTGCATCCGGGCGGTATCTTTATCTGAATCTTGAACCGGGCGTCACTGCTGAATATATAGAAGAGTCGCCGCTGCATTCGCCGGTTCGTTTCAAAGGACTGGAGCTGGGAGAGACCTATACGCTGTGGTTGCGCCAAAATTGGCTTCCGGTAGTGCGCACCCTGACTTTCACGGTGCCGGAAGAGCCTCTTTTTACGCCTTCATTGCCTGCCGGTGTGGAAGTTGAGGACAAGATGTCTGAGAATCAGCCTATCTTCGACCTTTCCGGACGACAAATGAATGTTCCCAAGGGCCTGTATGTCAAAGGAAACAAGGTGTTTTGGTCTCCAAAGTGAAAAAAATCATTTATTGATTGCATTTTTTTGAGGAAAATCTTGTCTGTTTTCTGAAAATAGCATAACTTTGCATTGTAAAACGATAGAAAAGTGCAAAACGTACATAACTTTTACTTCGGTTTTTATGCATACTTTTACTTTAGCAACGAGTAAGAGCGAGACCGTGTATGTTATGACGAATAAGGATAAGGAAAAATAAAAAGGACATGGGTCTCGCTCTGAAGAGCGGGACCTTTTTTCTAAGTATATATAGTATGGAACAGACAGAAGTATCGACAGAACGAAAAGTGGCCATTCAGGGTATAAAAGGGAGTTTCCACGATATCGCCGCACACCACTATTTTGAGGGTGAACAGTTGAGCTTGGTGGAGTGTGACACATTTGAGGATGTCTTTACAAGTCTGAAGAACGACTCTTCCATGGTGGCATTAGTGGCGATTGAAAATACCATTGCCGGCAGCCTGCTTCACAACTATGAATTGTTGCGTGAGTCTGGCATGACGGTTGTCGGCGAGCACAAGTTGCGCATCTCGCACTCCATCATGTGTCTGCCCGACGACAACTGGGCTGATGTGACAGAGGTGAATTCTCATCCCGTGGCGCTGATGCAGTGTCGCGCTTTCCTCTCCGCCCACCACGGACTGAAGATTGTTGAAGTGGACGACACCGCCGGTGCTGCCCGCCATATTCGCGAGAAGAATCTGCATGGTCACGCTGCCATCTGCCACAAGGATGCTGCGCGAATATACGACATGAAGATACTTGAGGAAGGCATCGAAACCAACAAGCATAATTTCACGCGTTTCCTGGTGATTACTTCTCCTGAGAATGCCGACATACTGCGCCGGCGGGAGCAGACGGACAAGTCCTCTCTGGTGTTTTCTCTGCCGCATGAGGAGGGGTCGCTTTCGGCCATACTTTCCGTGCTGTCATTCTACAAGATTAATCTGACTAAGATACAGTCCCTGCCCATCATCGGACGGGAGTGGGAATACCTGTTCTATATCGACCTCAAGTTCTCCAACTATGCGCGTTACTGTCAGGCGCTGAACGCCATCAGGCCGCTTACGCGTGAAATGCGTATTTTGGGCGAATACTGTGACGGCAAACAGACCATTTGATATCTATAACTCCAAAACACAATAAATCACAATAAATCACAATATGATTACTCCGGCAGACAGATTGAATCTTGTACAAGAGTATTACTTCAGTCGCAAACTGAAAGAGGTGGCCCGTCTCAACGCAGAGGGCAAGGACATTATCTCTTTGGCCATCGGCAGTCCCGACATGCCTCCTTCGTCCGGCACTATAGACGTGCTGTGCCGTGAGGCTAGACGTGATGACGCACACGGCTATCAGCCCACTGTAGGCATTCCCCAGCTTCGTGAAGCTATGGCGGGATTCTATCGGCGCTGGTATGGTGTCGAACTTGATCCCGCTTCGGAGATACAGCCTTTGATTGGTAGCAAGGAGGGTATTTTGCATGTTACACTTGCGTTCTGTAATCCCGGAGACAAGGTACTGGTTCCCAACCCGGGATATCCCACTTACACGTCTCTTTCCAAACTCCTTGGACAGGAGATTGTCAACTACGATCTTTTGGAGGAAGACGGTTGGCAACCGGATTTCCGTCAGTTGGAGTCTATGGATCTCACCGGAGTGAAGATGATGTGGACCAATTATCCCAATATGCCAACAGGAGGTAGAGCCACAAGAGAACTTTATGAAAGGTTGGTGCTATTTGCCCGTAAGCATAACATATTGGTAGTTAACGATAATCCCTACAGTTTCATCCTCAACAGAGATGAGCATCTCTCCATTCTTCAAGTAGAGGGGGCAAAGGAATGCTGTATTGAATTTAACTCTATGTCGAAGTCGCACAACATGCCGGGGTGGCGTGTGGCGATGCTGGCCACTAATGCTGAGTTTGTGAAATGGATTCTCAAGGTGAAGTCCAATATTGATTCGGGCACATTCCGTCCCGTTCAGTTGGCAGCAGCGGAAGCCTATCGCAATACGGAAGAATGGCACCGTCGTTTTAACATCGACACTTATGCCGAGCGTCGCGTTGTCGCCGAGGACATCATGAGAGTATTGGGATGTCGTTTCGACCCCTCACAACAGGGTATGTTTTTGTGGGGGCGCATTCCCGACAGTGTCGTCGATGTGGAGGAGCTCACAGAACGTGTACTTCATGAGGCTCGTGTGTTTATCACACCCGGATTTATTTTTGGCAGCAACGGACGCCGCTACATTCGCATCTCGCTGTGTGCAAAGCCAGAAAAGATGATTGAGGCTTTGAAGAGAATAAAAGCCGTTATGAAATAAGTTAAAAAATCAATTAAACAACAAACTGTATATCACTATGGAACTGAAACTAAAACCCTTGAATTTGCCCAGTGACCTGGCTCGTCCCATTGTCATCAGCGGTCCCTGTTCGGCGGAAACCGAAGAGCAGGTGATGAAGACGGCTCTGCAACTTGCCACGAAAGGATGTCACATGTTCCGTGCCGGCATTTGGAAGCCTCGCACGAAGCCCGGAGGATTTGAAGGCAACGGCGAAAAGGCTCTGCCCTGGATGGAGCGTGTCAAGAAGGAGACCGGTATGCTCACTGCTACAGAGGTGGCTACGCCCGAGCATGTGGAACTTTGTCTCAAGCACGGCATCGACATCCTGTGGATTGGTGCACGCACGACGGCTAATCCATTTGCCGTTCAGGCCATTGCCGATGCACTCAAGGGCGTTGATATTCCTGTCTTTGTGAAGAATCCTGTCAATCCCGATATTGAATTGTGGGTTGGTGCATTGGAGCGCATCAACGGCGCCGGCATCGAGCGTCTTGGGGCAATCCATCGTGGTTTCTCCAGCATTGACAACAAAATATACCGCAATCTGCCTATGTGGCAGTTGCCGATTGAGTTAAAAAGACGTTATCCCGATCTGCCCATTGTCAACGACCCCAGTCACATCGGTGGCCGTCGCGACCTGATTGCCCCGCTTTGCCAGCAGGCTATGGATTTGGGAATGGACGGACTCATCGTAGAGAGTCACTGTGATCCCGACAGGGCGTGGAGCGACGCTAAGCAGCAGGTGACGCCAGAAGTGCTGGACTTCATACTTGACAAGCTGGTCATCCGTCAGGAGGTGTCCCCTTCAGAGAGCATCAACGCCTTGCGCAAACAGATTGACGAATACGATGACCAGTTGATTGACATTTTGGGCCAGCGCATGAAGGTGTGTCGCGAGATTGGACGCTATAAGAAGGAGCACGATATGACCATTCTCCAGACACAGCGTTATACTGAGATTCTCGACAAGCGCGGTGCTCAAGGCAGTCTTGTCGGCATTTCGCCCGAATGTGTCAAGGCCATCTTCGAACATATTCACGAAGAGAGTGTACAGCAACAGATGAAGATTATCAACCAATAGTTTTTCCTCATCATGAAGATTCTAATACTCGGCGCCGGAAAAATGGGCTCGTTTTTCGTTGACCTGCTGTCTTTCGATCACGAGTGTGCAGTTTACGAGGTCGATCCTAAGCGCATGCGTTTTCTTTACAATACGCAACGCTTCACCTCAATGGACGAAATAGATGACTTTCGTCCCAATTTGGTTATCAACTGTGTGACGCTCAAATACACGCTTCAGGTCTTCGATGAAGTGCTTCCGCACCTTCCCGAGGACTGTATCCTTTCCGACATCTCGTCGGTGAAGACCGGTTTTCGCGAATACTACGAGAAGACGGGACGTCATTATTGTTCGACACATCCGATGTTCGGCCCCACGTTTGCCAATCTCGGCGCACTCTCCTCGGAGAACGCCATTGTCATCAATGAGGGCGACTATCTCGGTCGTGTTTTCTTCCTGGATCTCTACCGCCGTTTGGGGCTCAATGTCCACGAATACAGCTTTGAAGAGCACGACGAGGCGATGGCTTACAGCCTTTCGGTACCTTTCGTAAGCACCTTCGTTTTTTCCGCAGTGATGAAGCGCCAAGATGCTCCCGGCACCACCTTTAAACGTCATCTCAACATCGCCAAGGGCGTGCTTTCCGAGGATGATACCCTCCTGCGCGAAATCCTCTTCAATCCACGCACCAAACACCATGTGGAGCAGATACGCTCGGAACTGAAAGAACTCATAGGCCTCATCGACAATCGCGATGAGGAGGGTTTGGGAGCTTATCTCACTAAAATTCGGAAAAATATCAGCTGAGTAGCAGTCCGACGACTTTTCTGTTAACCTCTGCCAGGTGCTCCGACGCTTGGTAGAGGTTTTTTTGAAAGGTCTCCAAGGTGGAGGCACTGGCATCACAGAGATCCGTCACGCTCTTGATAAGCATTACCGGAACGCCCGCCAGTGAGCAGACAAATGCAACCGCGGCACCCTCCATGTCTTTCAGTTCGCCACCTTCGCGCTCGATGATGACTTCATCGCAGGGCTGCAGGTCGAGACTTGAGCCCGTGGTCACTTTGCCCGTCTCCAACGACAGTTTTCGGGCCACTTCTCCGCTGTGCTCCCACACGGGATAGTTGCCCAATCCCTGTGTGTCCCAAGCATCGTCGCCGGGCACGCGCCGGTCGTGAAACATCACGCTGTCTGCCACATACACCTTGCCGATGTCGGCGCCTTTGCGCGCCCATGCGCCGCAGGTGCCGCTGTTTATCACAAGGTCGGGGTGCAGTTTCTCAATAGCGGCCAATGTGGCTACCGAGGCCGCTTCACAGCCCACAAGGTCACGGTCGTGCTGACGCCCCAAGGTGACAATGCTCAGTTTTTTTCCAACTTCGGCCTCTGTCTGATAGAGGCGGCATGGCAGAGGAGCGAAAGCGCCTTCCTGCTCCTTTACGTGGAAGGCGTCGATAAACGGCTGAGCCTCCGCCTGCATGGCAATAATGTAGCAAATATGCATGTCGTATTTCCAATTATGCTGCGAAGGTAATCTTTTTTGGCCTAACTGACAAATTTTATGAAATATTTTTGTATCTTTGTGGCTGAATAATGCACAATGTTAACATCATAGTGGAATATTTCATTAACACACTGACTGCTGCCTGGTATCTGACCTGTGTGGTTGCACCCGTTCTTCTTTTAGGTTTTGTCATTGCCGGTGTGCTGCATGTCCTCTTTCATGCCGGGGGTGATTACAGGTCTTTCTCCCACAGTGGTATTAAGAATGTTATGTCTGCCGCCTTCTACGGTTTGGTACGTCCCGAAAGTTCCGGCCGTTCGGTGGGGGCAGCCCTCGATTTGCGTCGTGGCGGTGCCTCGAAGGGTGCCAGTTTCTCGTATCTTGTTTCGTCTGCACAGTCCGGTCCCGACGGCTTTTTGGCCGCGTGGGTGCTCATCAGTTGGCCTTTTGCCATAATTCGGGTAGTCTTCGCTTTTCTCACATCGCTCTTTGTCGGCACTCTAATCACCACCTCGCCCGATGAGCAGGAGCATAAGTCCCGACACCGGTCTCACATGTTCCGCGGGGAGAAGACTTCCGTCGCACCCTCGTTTTTCCGTCAGTTTGCCAAGGTCTTTTTCTACGCCTTTGTGCGCATGCCCCGCTACGTGGGTCGTTGGCTGATTTTTGGCCTTTTGTCGGGTGCCTTTCTAATGGCCTGCGTACCCGATGACGTGTTGGAGCTTTTCCAAGACGACACGGTTTTCTCAACACTTCTCGTATTGGCTTTGATGCCCTTTATACATATCTGTGCCACAGGCAGTTTGCCCATTGCCGCAGCACTATTACTTAAAGGCATCACGCCAGGTGCCGTCCTGGTGTTCATCATGGCGGGTACCGCATCCAATTTCCGTGCTCAGAAGGCTTTACGCAAGGCTTTCGGCTGGCGTATTCTATTGATTTATTTGGGCAGCATCTTCACAGGCAGTATTTTTTTCGGCTTTGTGACCGACAGCCTTTTGCCGCGCAGCCTTTTCCTCTCTCGTCTTCCCCACATCCAAACCGATTCCTATGAGGTGCCTGGGCCGTTCTTTGTTGCATCGGCTTTATTGCTACTGCTGCTCATTGTCGTGAGTCATATAATGCATTGGAGACATATGCGTGTTTTGAGCCGCCGTCAGCATAAGGAGCAGGTTGAAAAGAAGTACCTCACCACCTCGGAGCGCCACATTGGCGAGCGCGACAAACACGGCGTCTTGCTGATGCACCGGGCAGTCAGCGTGACGATGCTCTTCAGTGTGGAGGGCTTGGCTGATCGTGAAGCAGCTCAGGCTTTGAGCCATACCGTGTGCCACATGGAGGGTATTGATAACTGTGAGATTCACTTCCACCGTAAGCAGATGATGGTACGTGGTGTGAATCTGTCGCCGGAATATATTATAGAAGCCGTGGCTGCCGTTGGTGTCCGTGCGGCCTTGATACGTGAAATTAATCCCGATGAAATAAAAAAATGATACAAGCACTCAGTGATTTCCTTTGGGGTTGGCCTATGGTCATTCTCCTGCTTGGAACCCATATCTGGCTCACCATCCGTCTGAAGTTTCCCCAGCGCCACATCTTTCGTGCCATCCGTCTGTCTGTCACCAGGGACAAGGATTCTGAGGGCGATGTCTCCCAGTTCGGAGCATTGGCAACGGCTTTGGCTGCCACCATCGGCACCGGCAACATTGTCGGTGTGGCCACAGCCATCGCACTCGGCGGTCCCGGGGCGGTCTTTTGGTGTTGGATTACGGGCGTTTTCGGCATTGCCACCAAATATGCCGAATCACTCCTGGCCGTACAGTATCGTGTGAAGACCCACGACGGTCATATGGTCGGCGGCCCTATGTACACGCTGCATCGCGGTTTGGGTCTCAAGTGGCTGGCCGTGCTCTTTGCCCTTTTTGCCGTCTTTGCCTCTTTCGGCATCGGCAACATGGTGCAGTGCAACGCCATCACGCTGCTCTGCAGCCAGACTTTCGGCGTTCCCGCCAACTGGATTTCCTTCTGCGTGGCCTTTGCCGTGGCTCTTGTCGTGGTCTTCGGCGTGAAGGGCATTGCCCGCGTCTGCACGGCGCTGGTGCCGTTTATGGCCGTGCTCTATGCCTTGGGCTGTCTCTATATTCTTTTCCATAACGGTCACTATGTGTGGGACGCTTTGGTGATGATTATCAAGAGTGCCTTCACCCCGAAGGCTGCCGGCGGCGGCTTTGTCGGTGTGTCGATGATTCTTTCCGTCCGCTATGGTGTGGCCCGCGGTCTTTTCTCCAACGAGAGCGGTATGGGATCTGCGCCCATCGTGGCCGCTGCCGCCAAGACCAAAACGCCGGTGCGTCAGGCTTTAGTTTCTTCCACCGGAACCTTTTGGGACACCGTAGTGGTGTGTCTGCTCACAGGTCTGGTGATTGTGTCTTCCGTTTTGGCCCATGACGGTATCAGTTTTTCCGACGGCGGTTCTCTGACCAGACACGCATTCGCTACCATTCCTTATATAGGTTCTCCGCTGTTGACCTTTGGCATCATCACGTTTGCTTTTTCCACGATTCTCGGATGGTGCTACTACGGTGAGCGCTGCATCGAATATCTCGGAGCGCGCAATCGCACGTTACGCCACAGTGTGGTGTGGATCTACCGCATGCTCTTTATTATTGTGGTGTTCATCGGCGGAGTGCAGCAGTTGGAGTTTGTGTGGAATTTCTCCGACCTGGCCAACGGCTTCATGGCCATCCCCAATCTCATCTCGTTGCTCCTGCTGACGGGTGTTCTCGTCAGGGAATCCAAGCGGGGCGGGGTGCTCTGATCAGTTTTCGTACACCGTGTTGCAGATGCGGTGGAGCCGCAGGCCCTTGGCTTTGTAGGTCTTGCGGTTGTTGAAGATGGCGTCTGAGGCCCAGTAGCCCAGTTCTGCCGTCAGTATGCCGATGGCGGCTCCGATGAAGACGTCGCTCACATAGTGCTTGTTGTTGAGGATACGCATCACACCCACGCCCGAGGCCACTGTGTAGCCCGCTATCGGGATCCACACGGAGCGGTGGCCGTATTCATGTGCCAAAAGGGTAGCGCCCATGAATGCGGTGGCCGTATGGCCTGAGGGGAAACTGCCGCTGCCTCCGTTGGGCCGTTCGCGGTCGATGCTGTATTTCATGCCGTTGACCACTGCGGCCATCATGGCGGCGGCCATAGCGTCGGCCACGAGGGCATTCCATCGGTTCTTCGAGCGTCCCTCCATGCCGCCCAACACCATCGCCACCTGTGTGGCCACAGGCAGATACTGCACGTAGTCGTCCACGCGGCAGTCAATACCCTGATTGTCCCAACGGTCCTTTACTGCATCGCGTATGCCGTGATCGGCGGGCATCAGAGCAAAACCCACGGCGGCTACGGGCACGGCCAGGTTAAAACTGTGCCAGGCTCGGTTGGCGTTCCAACTGACGGGTTTCAGTGTCTCCCTCTGCCTGATGGCAAGACTGTCAATTTGTGCCAGACTTTCGGAGAGGACGCAAAGTGTTGCGAGAAAACAGACAAATAATCTTTTCACGGCTGCAAAATTACGAAAAAATGTTGTATCTTCGCAAAAAGGTTGTATATTTGCATCGCTAATGTGTGTCATATGCGGTTAAAGCTGCGGATATTCTCCTGTTTACTCTTCTGTCTGCTGATGTTTTCGGCAGAGCTTCGTGCGCAGTTCACCCGCCTCACCAATCTCCCGGCCGTCTATATCAACACTTTCGACGGCGGCGGCATTGTCAGCAAGACGGACTACAAATATTGCCGCCTGCGCTACGTGGATGAGACGGATGTCGTGACGCTCTACGATTCCGTCTCGATTCGGGGGCGCGGCAATTCCACCTGGTCTTTGTCCAAGAAGCCGTATCGCATCAAGTTTTTGAATAAGGAAAAGTTCCTCGGCACGGGCTACGCCAAGGCTAAGAAGTGGACCATTTTGGCTAATGCCGGCGACAAGACGCTGATGCGCAACGCCCTGACCTCGGAGATGGGCCGTTTCTGCGCCGCGTTGCGAGGACCTTCCGAGCCTAAGTCGCTGCCGTTCTGTCCTGCAGCGCGTTTTGTGGACTTCACGCTTAATGGCGTTTATCAGGGCACCTATCAGATCAGCGACCATGTGGACGTGCGTCCCCACCGCGTGAACATCACGGAGCAGGCTGTTCCTTTGGGCCCCGACGATGACATCTCGGGCGGCTATCTTCTTGAGGTAGACGGCTTCATGGACGGCAACTGTTTCCGCACTTCTGTCTATCAGGCACCTGTGCGCATACATTATCCCGACGACGAGGACATCGTTGCTTCGCAGACGTCCTACATAAAGCAACATGTCAGCCGCTTCGAGCAGTCGCTCGCTTCATCAACTTTCACCGATGCCGTAACAGGTTACAGGGCTTTCGTGGACACGGCTTCGCTTATCGACTGGTATATCTGCACAGAGTTGTCGGCCAACATCGACGGTTTCTACAGCACCTATTTTTACAAGGAGCGAGGTGACGACCGCCTCTTCTTCGGCCCTTTGTGGGACTACGATATTGCCTACAACAACGATTGGCGCATCTCTTCCGAGCAGGGTCTTTCCACCACCGAGCGCTCGCTCATGTCCGATGTGGCCTACAACGGTTCCAAGGCCTGGGTCAACCGCATGTGGGAAGATCCCTGGTTTCGCCGCACTGTTGCCGACCGCTATGACGCGCTGCTCTCTGCCGGTCTGGTGGACTATCTGCTGGTGAAGGTGGACAGCCTGGAGCGTCTGCTTTCGGCCTCCCAGGCACTCAACTATCGAAAGTGGAGCATCAACACGCGCATGTATCATGAGATTGTGCTCTGGTCCAGCTATGAGCAGTATGTCCGGGACCTCCGCAGTTTCATCAAGGCCCACAGCGCCTTCCTCAGTGAAGCTTTTGCCGGACGGCGTCCGCCCGATCCCTTCGTGCCCGAAGACTGTTACTATCGCATCCTTAACAGCGGCACCAAAATTCCCGTCGGTCTCTCGGGCACGGATGTCGTGCAATTGGCGCCCGCCACTGCCGACGAGAGTCGCTTTTGGGAGGTGCAGCCTTTGCCCGACGGCAGTTTCCTCCTCGTCAACGCCGTCTCTTCACTGGCGCTCACGGACCCCACGCAGGGTGAGACGACCCCTGTGACCAATGTGGGTGCACCGCTCGCCGTCGCTATGCCCGACGCCGACAATCCCCGCCAGCAGTGGAAGATTGTGCCGCAGGGCAGGGAAGGACGCTACAACCTGCTCAATGTCCACACGCAACACATTGCCAATCTCAGCGGCGGCAGCTACGCCATGGGCACGCCTCTGCTCAGCTACACCAACGACAGCCGCAATGCCGAGAGCTCCAACCGTCTCTTTCTCCTTGAGCCCGACCGCGACCGTCCTTTGGGAATCGCTTCGCCCGAAGCCTTGGTGCCCGAAGACTATGCTCTGGCCTACGATCCCTTCACCCGCGAGTTGTATTTCGGTGCGGAAACGCCGGAGAAGCTCACGTTCACGGTTCGCGTCTTTGACCTCACGGGGCGCTCTGTCGGCAGTTTCCGTGCCTGTGAACGCTTTTCTATGGCTTCGGCGCCCGCCGGCGTCTATGTCGTCGTGTGGCAGCTTCGGGGCAGGACGCACTCCGTCAAGTTCAGCAGATAGGCCGTGCGAACAAAATGCACCGCTTGGGGCACAAAGATTCCATCAAAGAGCCGGAAATAATAAATTATTTCGTACCTTTGTCCGCCGAATTGTGAAACCTTTTAAGAAAACAACAGTATATTATGGATAAGAACACCGTTACAGGATTTATTCTCATCGCTCTGGTGCTCATCGGCTTTTCCTGGTACAGCCAGCCTTCCGCCGAACAGGCCGCTGAGTTGGCCCGTCAGCAGGACTCCATCGCTCAGGTTGAGGAGCAGGTGCGCCGGGCTCAGGCCGAGGCCGAAGAAGCTCGTGCCGCTGCTGCCGCTGCAGCGCCCGTCGACTCTTCCGCGCTCTTTTTCGACCAGCGCGGCGTTGAGGGCCGTCGCCTTGTGCTCTCCAACGGTCTCATGGAGCTGATGCTCAACACGAAGGGCGGTGCCGTCGAGGGTGCCCGCCTTTTGGGCTACAAGGACCGCCAGGGCCGCCCCATCTCCATCCTGCGTCCCGACAGCAGTGAGCTCTCTTTCATGCTTTCGGGCAAGGGGGACAATATCAACACGAAGGACTACACCTTCACCGTTTTGGGCAACACGGGTCGCAGCGCCATGCTTCGTCTGGGCTCCGAAGAGCGTCATCTTGACATCCGCTACGAGCTGCTGCCCGAGAGCTATATGGTCAACATCACGCTCTCGTCCAAGGGTCTCTCTCCGCTGCTCCAGCCGGGCTCCGACAAGCTCTACATCCAGTGGCACAGTATGGCCGCTCAGCAGGAGAAGGGCTTCGATTTTGAGCAGCGCTATGCCTCACTCACCTTCCGCGAGACCGACGGCGACACCGATTACCTCAACGAGACGAAAGAGAAGACTGAGTCGCCCGATGAGGCTTTGGAGTGGGTAGCTTTCAAAAACCAGTTCTTCTCCAGCGTGCTGCTGACGCCCGAGAGCTTCACCGAAGCCACGCTGCACTCTGCGCCTCAGGAAAAAGGCACGGGCAACCTCAAGCAATACGACGCCGCCCTGGCAGTGCTTTTCGACGGCAGCGGGGCGGGGCAGACGCGCCTGCAGATGTATGTGGGACCCAACGACTTCCACGTTCTCAAGGCCCACAACAAACTCTCGCTCACCAAGGAGTCTCCCGAACTCGAGGATCTCGTCTATCTGGGTTGGCCGCTCTTCAAGTGGGTCAACCGCTGGATCATCATGCCGCTCTTCTACTGGCTCACCTCGTGGGGTCTGTCGATGGGTGTCGTGTTGTTGCTGCTGACGATTATCGTCAAGATTCTGGTGTATCCCACCACGAAGAAGAGTTATCTCTCGTCGGCCAAGATGCGTGTGCTCAAACCCGAGATTGACAAACTCTCCGAGAAATATCCCCGCCAGGAGGACGCCATGAAGAAGCAGCAGGAGATGATGCAGCTCTATTCGCAGTACGGCGTCTCGCCTATGGGCGGCTGTCTGCCGATGCTCATCCAGATGCCCATCTGGATTGCGCTCTTCAACTTTGTGCCCAACTGCATCCAATTGCGCGGCGAACGTTTCCTTTGGGCTGACGACCTTTCGAGCTACGACGAACTGCTCCACTGGGACACCGATCTTTGGCTCATCGGCGACCATCTCTCCATCTTCTGTCTGCTTTTCTGTCTGACCAACATCGTCAACACATGGATTTCCATGCGTCAACAGCAGAACCAGATGGCGGGTGAACAGGCCCAGCAGATGAAGATGATGCAATACATGATGTATATCATGCCGTTGATGTTCTTCTTCATCTTCAACAATTATTCCAGCGGACTCTGCTACTACTATTTCCTCTCCGGCCTGACGAGCATTCTTATTATGTGGTTCCTGCGTAAGACGACCGATGACGCCAAGCTTCTGGCCAAACTCAAAGCCTATCGCGACCAGCACAAGAACGACCCCAAGCGTCTCAGCGGTATGGCCGCGCGACTGGAAGCCCTGCAGAAGATGGCCGAAGAGCAACAGAAGAAAAAGTGAAGAGTGAAGAACGAAGAGTGAAGAATAATCTCCCTTCCCCTCGGGAGGGTTCGGGAGCCTCCCTCCGCTTTCTGGCCCTCGCCATCGTGAGCATCACGATGATGTTCGCCTATTTCTTCACCGATGTCATGTCGCCGTTGGAGCCTATGCTCACTCTGCCCGTGGAGCAGGGCGGACTGGGGTGGTCGAGCGACGACTACGGCTTCTTTTCCGGCAGCTACGGCTTCTTCAACGTCTTTCTGCTCCTACTTTTCTTCGGCGGCGTTGTCCTCGACCGCTTCGGTATCCGCTTTGCCGGTGTGCTCTCTACGGGGCTGATGCTCGTGGGGGCACTTGTCAAATGGTGGGCCGTCTCGCGCGACTTCTCGGGTTTTGTCGTTCTGCCTTTCGGTCTGGGTGAATACGGCGTGCAGATTATTTGGGCCTGCGTCGGTTTTGCGCTCTTCGGCGTGGGGTGCGAGATTGCGGGCATCACGGTGAGTAAGATTATTGTCAAATGGTTCACCGGCTACGAACTGGCTTTTGCCATGGGTCTTCAGGTCGCTCTGGCGCGCATCGGCACCGCTGCGGCTCTGGCTTTCTCCCTGCCTTTCGCCCGTGCTTTGGGCGAGGTGCACTACAGCGTGGGGCTGGGCGCCGCACTGTTGGCTGTCGGGATGCTGGCCTTTCTGGTCTATTGTGTCATCGACAGGGCTAACGACCGCCGCATCGCCGCCGCATCGGAGCAGGGGAGCGACGGGGGCTTCCGCTTTGCCGACTTGCGTCTGCTGCTCTTCAACCGCGGCTTTTGGTATATTGCGCTGCTTTGCCTGATGTTCTACGCCGGCGTGTTTCCCTTCCTCAAGTTCGCCACCAAACTGATGGTCTTCAAGTATGGCGTTTCCGACGCGCTTGCGGGCCTCATTCCGGCCATGTTGCCTTTCGGCACCATCTTCCTCACGCCCTTTTTCGGCTCGCTCTACGACCGCTACGGTCGCGGCGCCACGCTGATGCTCCTGGGCTCCGTGTTGCTCTTTTCGGTGCATGCCGTATTGGCCTTGCCGCTCAACCATTGGGTGCTGGCCATCGTCATGATGGCGCTCCTGGGCGTCAGTTTCGGCATGGTGCCTTCTGCCATGTGGCCCTCTGTGCCCAAGATTATCCCCATGAAGCTGCTTGGCACGGCCTATGCGCTTATCTTCTATATACAGAACATCGGTCTCTCCCTCGTCCCTGTGTGGATAGGCAAGGTCAACCAGCGTCACACCGATGCTGCCACGGGTTTGATTGACTACACGGAGACGATGATTATCTTCGCCCTTTTCGGCCTGCTGGCCATTGTAATCAGTGTCTTGCTGCTGCGCGAAGACCGCCTCAAAGGCTACGGTTTGGAGCAGCGAAATATTGTTTGACGACGCGTTCGTTCATGCGGTCCCTTTCCCAATCGCTGATCCATCCGTAGCGGTTGAAGTATTTCACGATGTTCCACACGTGAATCAGGAACAGCTTGAAACTGCGGTGACTGGCGCGGTTGAATTTGTGATACACCACCACCTTAGGGAAATACAGCGTGCGCCACTTGCGGTGGAGCCTGCGCGTCAGGTCGATGTCTTCGGCGTACATGAAGAAGTGTTTCTCGTCGAAGTCGCCCACCGCTTCCAGCGCCGTCATGCGCATAAACATGAAGCAGCCCGAGAGATAGGGCGCGTTGACGATGCGCTTGAGCCCCGTGGGCACCAGTTCGTAGCGTTTGTTGCGCTCGTCGTTGCCGCCAATGTTGAGGGCGCGCAGGAAGATGTTGCGCGGGGTGGGGAGCAGCTTGGCCAGACGCTGCGGTTCTCCGTTGGGGAAGCGTATCTGGGGCATCATTTGCGCCACGTCTTTGTAGGTCGTCATGTAGGCCTGAAGCACGGGCACCACTTCGTGGCCGAACCACACATCGGGGTTCACCACCAGGTGGTAGTCGCTGCCGGCCTTGCGTGCCATGCGGATGGCCACATTGTGTCCGCCGCCGTATCCGTTGTTGCGGTGTCGTTCGTAGTGCAGCTTGAAGCCCTGCTTGAGGCGCGACTTCATGTCGGACCGCTTGCGTATGTAGTTGGTCTCGTATTCTTTGAGTTCACGCTCCAGGTCGAGCATGTGCTCCGAATGGTCGATGATGTATATGGCGTCCACGGGAGAATCCAGCAGGCTCCTCAGCGTCGGCTCTATGTCGAGCAGATGGTGGTCGTAGGTGACGATGGACGCCGAGGTCATGCTCAGTTCTTCGGCGCGTAGATGAGCTGTTTCTTCTCGGGATCGTAGGCTGTGGTGATCTGACCCTTCACGGTGCAGGGCTTGCCCAGCTTCGTCACCTTGCTCTCCTTCAGCTGCTCCCAGATGTCCTCACGGGTGCAGTAGCTGTGGATCTCCACGGTGAGTCCGTCGCCGTAGTTCTCCCTGAGCTCCTTGATGAGGTCGGCGGGGATGTTGTTGATCTCGATGGTGATGCCGTTGGCGTCGTGGGTGATGGTGTGGCTGATGACGTATTCCTTGTAGTAGAAGTCATACACGCGGATGTCGAAGTCGTCCTGCTCGATGATGTCCTCGTAGGCCAGAGGGATGTTGATGGTCAGGTTCTCGCAGGCGGCGCGGATGTGTACGGAGGTCTTGATCTCGTTCCAGTCCTGGTGGATCTGCTGGTGGATGTCCACCTCCACGTCGTTGGGCACGTTAGCAAAGCCGTTGGAGCGGGCGTCGGGCACTTCCTCGTCCACGATGACGCCGTTCACGTGCCAGTAGCCTTTGCCGGCCACTTCCTTCACCACGTACCAATGCACGTGCTTGTCGAGGTAGCCGGGGTTGTCAGCCTCCAGGGCCATCCATTCGTAAGCCTTATCCAGGTTTTTCTTCTTGTCGTCTATCTCATCCTGAATGATGTCGACCACGGAGGGCTGCTCGAGGATGGCGAGCTGCGCCTTATGGCTATCCTTGTCGGGGTCGAGCACGTAGCGGAAGAGGCCGATGTTGTTGCCGGTCTTCTGGCTGACCTTGCTGTAGTCGTAGTCGCGGTCGTTGTAGCGTCCGTAGGGATAGGCGCTGCTCACGCGGCCTCTGTTGCGGCCCTGCTGGCCGACGGGGCGACCGTAGTAGAGCGTGGAGCTCTGGTCGATGTATCCGGGGATGGTGCCGTCGACGCGGATGCTGAAGCGGGCCACTTCCCAGCCTTCGGCGGTGTTGGCGAAGGGATACTTGGCGTAGGTCTGAGGCTCTTCGGGGATGTTGACGCGTGTCTGAGCGAAGGCGCCTTTGGTTTGTGCGGCCTCGTCGAGACGCTGTCCCTGCACGAAGATCTCGGTGGCGGGCTTGCTGACGGTTTCGGCCTCAGTAAGGACGGGGGTGTCGATGATACCGTTGTCACTGTCGTTGCTGCATGCACCGAATGCTGCAGCGCAACCGCATATAAAGGGGATAATAAACTTCTTCATAATGATTTTCGTTTTTTATCTTATATGTTGTATAAACTCAAATGCAAAGATACGGCAAAATCCTGAAACATGGGTCTTTCGGACATTTTTTAGTGGTTAAAGATATGCTTTTTGCTTTTTTTGTGTGTTTGGACGTTTATTCATTTCTCATTTACCCGCGATTTCCGCATTGTGGAGCGGAATCCGTTTTGTCCAAATTTCGGATTTTGAAACACGTAGAGGCCGTGCAGAGTCCGACCAGAGGCCGTGAAAGCGGGTTTGGATGTAAAGTTTTACGTGTGCTTTGGCTGTTTGCTGATTTTGCAGAAATTGCAACTTCAATTTTTTGCAAATTACGGATAGTTTTTAAGAAAATCTGCCACGATTGTTTGTCGGTTAACGAAAAAGTAGTATCTTTGCACCGTAAACGATAAAGAGGGAAACTATGAGCTCTACTGCATTAAACGGTTTGCGTGACTATTTGTTTGGTACGCTTTCTGCGGACGACATGATGTGGCTTGCAGAAGAGTTGAAACAGCATTTGCACAAGGGAACAGCCTCGAAGCCTTATTCGATGGAAGAGATTGATGGGTGGATTGATGAAAGCGAACGTCAGATGGCTGCCAACCTGTGTGAAGATGAAGAAGACGTTTACCGCGAGTTGAAGGAAGAACTTGCTCACGGTGACGACAAAGATCTGGGTCAGGCTGTATGAGGGTAGTTTGGACTCCTCTGGCCAAGTCTCAGAGGCGCAAAACGGCTTTGTATATCTATCGTGAATTCGGCCGAAAGTCCGGTGATGTTTTCATGGATCAAATTCACCATTGTGCCGTACTTTTGGCAGACTCTCCCTATATGGGGCATCCAGAACCTCTTTTATCTAACAGAACTGTGCCATATCGAAGCATCGTTGTCAACAGATTAAATAAGATTGTGTATCGCATTGACGGTGATGTGTTGACTGTAGTTGCTTTATGGGACACACGTCGTGAGCCGCAGCAGCAGGCGGACGGAGTGAAGTAACGGCGGTTTCCTGAATCAGTTGACACAATCAGAAATGTCGTACTGGATTTGTTGACACTTCCGCTCATTCGTCTCGTTTGTGTCATTAGCGTTTTTAAAAAAATGAGGGCCATTAAAGTGAATTTCTTCTCCAATTATTTGTAGTTTCAGAGAAAAAGTGTATTTTTGCAACTGAAAGATGCCTTAATTAAGTGAATTATGCCTGAAATCTGCAGATTCTTTGGTATCATCATTGCGATGTTTGGCGACGATCATAATCCGCCGCATTTCCATGTGCGTTACGGTGATTATCGCG
>CADAVI010000031.1 GCA_902791295.1 uncultured Bacteroidales bacterium
ATTCCGTTGGGATTCGAACCCAAGACCCACAGCTTAGAAGGCTGTTGCTCTATCCAACTGAGCTACGGAACCATCCAAAATCGCGGCAAAGGTATGAAATTTTTTGGAGTTAGGCGGACGTAAGCACTATTTTTTTTTGGAAAAGGCGGCGGATATGTCATCTTTTTCGTATCTTTGCGGGCAAATAAGAAAATAAAGAGGAATATACGACTATGTTTTCAGGAATTGTGGAGGCCACAGCGCGTGTGGTGGCCATTGAACGCGAAGGCGGCAACGTGCATCTGACCCTCACCTGCCCTTTTGCCGGTGAGCTTGGCATCGACCAGTCGGTGGCACACAACGGCGTCTGCCTCACGGTGGTCAGACTGCTGGAGACGGCTGAAGGTCCGGCCTACATGGTGACAGCAATGCGAGAAACGCTTGAGCGCTCCAATCTGGGTGAACTCAAAGAAGGCGATGAAGTCAATGTGGAGCGCTCAATGATGATGAACGGCCGCCTGGACGGTCACATCGTGCAGGGACATGTGGACGAGACAGCCCTCTGCACCGATGTTGAAGAGCAGGACGGAAGCTTTCAGTTTACCTTCAAGTACAACACGTCAAAAGACTTGGTAAGAAGAGGTTACTTCTGCGTGGACAAAGGCAGCGTGACGGTCAACGGCGTCTCGCTCACCGTATGCCGTCCGACGGAGGACACATTCCAAGTGTGTATCATTCCCTACACCTACGAGCACACCAATTTTCACAACATCAAAAAGGGCAGCCGTGTGAACCTGGAGTTTGACATCTTGGGGAAATATATCGCCCGCATGCAGAGTTTGCTTTGAATCTCCGATGCTGTAAAAGTACATTAACTTTGTTAAAAATACAAAATTAAGGGGGCAAAGTTCGATTTTTTTTCGTATCTTTGTCCCCGAATTACGCCCAAAAAGCTTGTGCAAAGGGCATAAACATCGCAGACAAGAAAGAAAAATCGATATGAAAAAACTGATGACGTTGGCAGCATTGCTCGCGGGCGCGCTTGGCGCGAAAGCAGAGATGTGGACGCTCCGCGAGTGCATTGACTATGCTCTGGAGCACAACATCACAATCAACAAAAACCGCGTGGCCCAAGAGACGGGCGAAAGCAATCTGGCGCAATATAAGAGCCAACTCTGGCCTTCGCTCACCTTCTCCACGATGCAAAACGTCACCTATCGCCCGCTTCAGGACGACATCACCTTGCGCACGGTGGACGGTCAGGTGACGACCAGCAGCAACAAACTGACCGGCAACAGCAACTACAATCTTGCCATGAACTGGACTGTGTGGAACGGCGGTGTGAACTACCTCAACGTGCGCAACCAGCGCATCACCAACAAAATTGCCGAACAAACCACAGAGACTTCGGAGAAGACCGTTCAGGAGCAAATCACGCAGTTCTACGTGCAGATTCTCTTCTCGAAAGAGGCCGAAGCGGTGAACGAGCGTTTGGCCGAGACGGCCCGCCGTCAGTGGGAACGCGGACAGGAGATGATGAAACAGGGCCAGATGTCGAGAGCCGACGTGGTGCAGCTGGAGGCACAGAAGGCTGCCGCCGAATACAATATCGTAGCCGCCAGGACTCAGACGGCCAACTACCGCCGTCAGCTCAAGAGACTGCTGCAACTGGATTTGAATGTGGAGTTCGACGTAGAGAGCCCCGTGCCTGCCGACGATGCCGCAATGGCTGACATTCCTTCGGCTCAGGAAGTTTATGCCGAAGCGTTGGCCACGAGACCCGAAATACGCGGCGCGGAGCTCGGTGTGGAGCAGGCTGAACTGGCCTACAACATCGCCAAGAGAGGCTTCTACCCCACCATCTCCGTGAGCGCCAACGTGGGCGACTCGCACAATACGGCTTCCGACAACAGCGTGGGAGAGCAGATGAGAACGAATCTGGCAGGAAGTGCCGGCGTCAATATCAGCGTGCCCCTTTGGGATCAGCGCAGAACCAAAACGGCCAAAGAGAAAGCGCGTCAGCAGATGACGACCGCTCGTCTGGATTTGTCTGACAAGCGACAGACGCTCTCCAGCTCCATCGAGCAGTTTTGGCTCAACGCCACCAGCAACCAGCAGCGCTTTGTGAGCGCACAGGCCAAACTCAAGAGTCAGGAAGAGAGCTATCGTCTGGTGGACGAGCAGTTTCACAACGGACTGAAGAACGTGGTGGACGTACTGGAAGCCCGCGACAACATGCTCTCCGCCGAACAGACCAAATTGGAGAGTAAGTACAACACCATCCTCAACAGCGCACTGCTCCGCTTCTATATGGGCGAAGACATAGATTTATGACACACAACAGCAGAAACGAAAACCATTACAATAAGATGAAGAAAATCGTATTAATATTTGCGGCCGCAGCAACTTTGACATTGGACAGTTGCAATAAAAGCCCCGAGTTCATCTACACCACGGAGACGGTGGCGCGGCGCGACATCACCACCAGTGTGACGGCCACAGGCACCATCGAGCCCGTGACGAAAGTGGAAGTCGGCACGCAGGTGAGCGGCATTGTGAGCCATCTCTATGTGGATTACAACAGCGTGGTGAAAGCCGGACAGGTAATCGCAGAGCTCGACCGCACCAATCTGATTTCTGAGGTGGAGAACGCCCGAGCCCAACTCAAGAGCGCCGAGAGCGACCTCGCCTACCAGACAGTCAACTACGAACGCTACAAGGCGCTCTACGACAAGGGACTTGTGAGCGCCAACGACTTTGAAAAGGCGCGCCTCTCCTACCAACAGTCGAAAGAAAGCGTGGTGCAACGCCGCGAGGGTGTGAAGAAGGCCGAGACCAATCTCGGTTACGCCACCATCACCAGTCCCATCGACGGCATCGTCATCTCCAAGGAGGTGGAGCAGGGCCAGACGGTGGCTTCAAGCTTCAACACCCCCACCCTGTTCACCATCGCCCAGGATCTCACACAGATGAGGGTCATAGCCAATGTGGATGAGGCTGATATCGGCGAAGTCAACGAGGGGCAGAGAGTGAGCTTCACTGTGGACGCTTTCCCCAACGACACGTTTGAGGGCGTCGTGAGTCAGGTGCGTCTCGAAGCCACGACAACGAGCAATGTGGTGACCTATGAGGTGGTCATCTCGGCCTCCAATGATGATCTGAAACTGAAGCCCGGCCTCACGGCCAATGTCACTATCTACACCCTCGAGTTGAGAGACGCTGTTGCCGTTCCCAGCAAGGCCTTCAGATTTACCCCGTCAGAGGCGATGCTCAACCCCGGTGAAAGCATCGAAGATACGCCCCGGAAGGGCTCTAAGGTGTGGGTAAAAGACGGTCCCGTGCTGAAAGCCTGCATCGTGGAACCCGGCACCACCAACGGTCTGCTCACCGAGGTGAAGAACGGACTGCAGGAAGGTCAGGAAGTCATCGTTGATGTCACATCTACCGAGATTGAGGCAGAAGAAGCCAAGACGCAGAACCCCTTCATGCCCCACCCCAAAAAGAGAGACGAAAAGAAGAAGTGATGAGCGATATGGAGAGAAAAGTAGTCATCGAGCTGGACAACGTGAAGCGCGACTTTCGCGTGGGCAGCGAGACGGTGCATGCTCTGCGCGGCGTTAGCTTCAAGATATACGAGGGTGAGTTTGTCACCATCATGGGTACTTCCGGCTCCGGCAAGAGTACGCTGCTCAACCAACTCGGATGTCTGGACACTCCCACTTCTGGCGAATATTATCTGGACGGCATCCCCGTGAGGAATATGAAGCGCTCGCAGAGGGCCGTGCTGAGAAACCGCAAGATAGGCTTCGTATTCCAAAACTACAATCTGCTGGCCAAAACTACAGCTGTAGAGAATGTGGAGTTGCCTCTGATGTACAACACCACCTACAGTGCCAAGCAGCGCCGCGAAGCCGCAATAAAAGCGCTTAATGCTGTAGGTCTGGGCGACCGTCTGGAGCACAAGTCCAACCAGATGTCCGGCGGACAGATGCAGCGAGTGGCCATTGCACGGGCGTTGGTCAACAATCCCGCTGTGATACTGGCCGATGAGGCCACGGGTAATTTGGACACCCGCACGAGTTTTGAGATGCTGGTGCTCTTCCAGAAACTCCATCGCGAGGGCCGCACCATCATCTTTGTGACCCACAACCCAGAAATAGCCCAATACTCCTCACGCAACATCATGCTGCGCGACGGAAAAATACGCGAAGACATTGAAAACAACAACATCCTGAGCGCAGAGGAGGCGCTGGCAGCTTTGCCCAAGCCGCAGGATGACTGAAATGAGAAAACAATAAGATTATGAGTTTTGCCAATTTGATACGTGTTGCCATCAGGGCCATTTTGAGCAACAAGAGCAGAACGCTGCTCTCAACGCTCGGCATCATCATCGGTGTGGCTGCCGTCATCATCATGATGTCTATCGGGCAAGGGTCGAAGGAGAGCATCCGCAAGGAAATCTCCAAGATGGGCTCCAACGTCATCACCATACGCCCCGGCGCCGACATGAGAGGCGGTGTACGCCAGGATCCCAGCGCGATGCAGACGCTCAAGATTTCAGATTACGAGAGCATGCTCTCCGGACTGAAATACGTGCAGCATGTCTCGCCCGAAGTGACTCAGGGCGGACAGGTGGTCAACGGCAACAACAACACGACGACCACCATCTACGGCGAAGCGCCCGAATATATGACCATCAAACTGTGGACCGTGCAGGAAGGCGACTGCTTCACGGAAGAGGATATCCGCAAGAACGCCAAAGTCTGTGTCATAGGCAAGACGGTGGCCAATGAACTTTTCCCCGACGGCCAGAATCCCATCGGCCGCTCCATACGCTTTAAGAACATTCCTTTCAGAGTTGTCGGTGTGCTCAAAAGCAAAGGCTACAATAACTGGGGCATGGATCAGGACAATCTGATTATCGCCCCCTACACCACCGTGATGAAGCGTATTGCCGCTCAGACCTATTTCTCCAGTATCAATGCGAGTGCGCTCTCTGAAGAAGTCAGCGAAAAAGCCATTGAGGAACTCACGGCCCTCCTGCGTGCCAACCATAAAATAAAGGAGGGTATGGACGACGACTTCACCATCCGCTCGCAACAGGAAATTATGGAAACGATGTCATCGACGATGGACACCGTGACACTCATCCTTGTGGTGGCAGCGGCTTTCTCCCTTTTGGTGGCCGGCATCGGCATCATGAACATCATGCTGGTGAGTGTGACGGAACGCACAAAGGAAATCGGACTGCGCATGAGTGTCGGCGCCCGCGGACGGGATATCTCGCGTCAGTTCCTCTTCGAGAGTATCATCATCTCGCTGACGGGCGGCCTGATTGGTATTGCCGTGGGTTATTTGGGCAGTTGGGCGGCGCAGATGATGTCGTTGCCCGCCAGCGTTCCTTTGTGGAGCGTCCTGTTGTCGTTCGGTGTGTGCGCCTGCATCGGACTTATCTTCGGCTATGTGCCTGCCAGAAAAGCGGCGCTGATGGATCCCATTGAGGCGCTCAGATATGAATAAATGTATGGAACAAGTAAAATGAACAACAATATGAAAAAGATTGCATTGATGCTGTTGGCCATATGCCTCACAATGGGCGTTTGCGCCAAGGAAAAGAAAGATGACAGTAAGTATTTGGTGGGGGCTGTAAAGAGCGAGAACGGCCTCATTACATTCTCCAAGTCCTTCACGATAAAGGGTATGACCGAGGAGCAACTGAAGCCGCTTGTGCTGGGCTACATCAAAACAACACTCGTGGGTGGTGGTATTGAAGGTCCCCGCACCCGTCTTGTGAGCGACGGGAAAGAAGACGGCCAGATGGTGGCCCGAGTGGAAGAGTGGATGGTGTTCAAGAAGAAGTTTGCCTATCTCGATGCCACACGTTTCCGCTACACTGTTACCGCATCCGTCAAGGGTAACACCGTCTCGATGAAGATTAACCAGATCAGTTATCTCTACGATGAGAAGATTGACGACGAGAACAAGCCTACGGGCGAAGAAGGCATCACCTATGTGGCCGAAGAGTGGATTGACGACGAGAACGCTCTCAACAAGACCAAGACGATGTTGCATGTCGGCAGCGGCAAGTTCCGCCGCAAGACCTGCGACCGTGCGGAGCAAATCTTCGACAAGATGATGGACTTCTTTGAGAAAGAAGCTGAAGAAAAGGAGGCTAAAGAGCAGCCGAAGCCCCAACCGGTGAAGAAGAGAAAATTCATCACTGAAGAATAAGCGGTGAGTTCACAGAAGAACCATAATATGCTGCGCCTTGCGCTTTTGATATTTGTCCTGTTGCCGGCAACGCTGTTCGCTCAGATGAGTGAGTTGTTGAAACAACAAAAACTGGCAAATGCCATCCAGACGGAGAACGGGGGTAAGACCACATGGGGACGTGACAGTACGGGCCACATGCCCAACAGAAAAGTGCCTTGGGGTCAGTTCATGTGGACGATTGACGAGCGTTTGGGCGAAGTGATTCCTGCAGAGAATAAAGATACGGTGGTGAACAATTTCCAAAACTGGAGGTTCACCGACGGCATGACTGGCGACTACAGTTTTCTCGGCAATACAGGTAGTCCGCGTCTCAACCGCATCTTTTTTGAACGCATTGAGGAGTTGGATTTCGAACCATTAGCGCCTTACGACTTTTTTCTGGGCACCTTGGCAGACTTTCGCTTCACCAACACCAAGTCGCCGATGACCAATCTGGCCTATCATTCCTGCGGCAACAAGCAGACGGGTGAAGACCGTGTCCGCGCTTATTTTGCCTCTAACATCAACAAGGTTGCCGGTATTGGATTTAAGATAGACTACGATTACGGCAGAGGCTACTACGTGCAGTCGCAAAACAGTTCCTTTGGCGGCAGCATCTTCGGTTACTATCGCGGTGACAAATACAACATGCACGCCTACTTCCAGGCTGACCGCATTAAGCATGCCGTAAACGGCGGTATCGAAAATGACGAATATATTACGGATCCCCAATCGTTTCCCCAATCGTACAGCAGCGATGACATCCCCGTTAATCTAAGTTCACACTTCTATTCCGACTACGACCAGCGCTACTATCTCTCTCATCGCTACAATACGGGGTTCTACCGGAGAATAGAAATGCCGGACTCTGTCAAACCTAAGATGCCGGAGGACTCGCTGCTTCTGGTGCAGTT
This sequence comes from uncultured Bacteroidales bacterium, assembly GCA_902791295.1. Taxonomy (GTDB): domain Bacteria; phylum Bacteroidota; class Bacteroidia; order Bacteroidales; family Bacteroidaceae; genus Physcousia. The sequence goes on from CADAVI010000031.1 coordinate 7,146, forward strand.
GGAAGACTCTGTAAGGCAGGTTGTGATGACCGATTCGCTAAAACTCTCCATGGCGCTCGACAGTTTGAGACAAGCTTGGGAGAACGGCATCGAATACAAGCAGGAATTCATCCCGGTGATGAGTTTCATTCACACGTTCGATGTACGCAACATGACGCACGACTATTATTCCAACTCTGGAGCCACAAAAAATTACTACACCCACAACTATTATGGCATACCTTCCGCACATGATGACCGTATGGCAATGCGTTCTTTCAAAAACACGTTGGGTGTTAGCATGAGAGAAGGGTTCAACAAGTGGGCGCCTTTCGGTCTCACGGCTTTTGCCACACACGAATTGCTTTTGCAAAAACAGATGTACGAAGTGGCTCCCAATGACACATCTTATACGGGGAAAACACGCAACCGTCTTTCGGTCGGCGGACAACTCAGCAAACGAATGGGCGACATCTTCCACTACGGCGCTACGGGTGAAGTATGGGTGGCCGGTTACGGTGTGGGCGACTTCAAGATCAATGCTGACTTGGATTTGAATATTCCCGTCAACCACAAAGACACATTGAACTTCAGAGGTACTGCGCTTATAGAGAACCGTCTGCCCAGCCTTTGGATGCAGGAGACGCACACACAGTTTGCCTGGTGGGATAATGACCTTGACAAAGTGTTTCGCACGCAACTGATGGCTGAATTGGAATTCAAACGCACGAGAACCAAAGTGCGTTTCGGGTGGACCAATCTGACCAACTATGCCTATTATGCGATGCAGAATACGCTCTATCCCAACAAGCAGCAGGGCAGCATTGTTCCCGGTGACTACAAGCACGACGTTCGGGTTGAACAGGCGGGCGGCAGTTTGCAGGTGTTCATGCTGCAGTTGTGTCAGGATCTTGTAGTCGGACCGCTGCATTGGGAAAACGAAATCACCTGGCAGAAGACCACTGATGAAGATGTTCTCCCCCTGCCGCAGCTCAACTGCTACAGCAATCTCTATCTGCTGTTCAGAATAGCTAAAGTCCTGAGAGTGCAGCTGGGCGGCGACGTTAGATTCTTCACCAAATACTATGCTCCAGACTATGCAACAGCCATTGGCCAGTTTGCCGTTCAGGATTACAATAACGGGCCCGTCAAGATTGGCAACTATCCCATCGTCAACGCCTATGTGAACCTGCACATCAAACGTTGTCGCCTCTATGTTGCCGCCGCTCATGTGAATGCAGGAAACGGCAACATGTTCCTGGCACCCCACTATCCCATCAACCCGATGACCATTAACTTTGGCATCTCATGGAACTTCTTTGATTGATTATGCATAAATTAGATGAAATAAGATGGGGCTTTATCGGTTGCGGAGAAGTGACCGAGAGGAAGAGTGGACCGGCGTTCTCGCTTGTGGACCACTCACAGGTGGTGGCCGTCATGTCGAGAAATCACGAGAAGGCCAAAGATTACGCTGAACGTCACCATATCGACAAGTGGTATGCCGATGCTCAGATGCTTATTAACGACCCCGATGTGAATGCTGTATATATTGCCACACCGCCTTCTTCTCACGCCACCTATGCCATTATGGCGATGAAGGCCGGCAAGCCCGTCTATGTGGAAAAGCCTCTCGCTGCCTCATACGTTGACTGCCAGCGCATCAATCGCGTCAGTCAGGAGACAGGAATCCCCTGCTATGTGGCATACTACCGTCGTGAGTTGGCCTATTTCCAAAAGGTTAAGGAGATCGTTGACAGTGGAGCGGTCGGCAAAATACTTACCTGCCAGATACGTTTCGCCTGTCCTCCGAGAGACCTCGACTACAATCGCACCAATCTGCCCTGGCGTGTGCAGCGCGACATCGCAGGCGGCGGTTATTTCTACGATTTGGCGCCGCATCAGATAGATCTCCTGCAGATGTGCTTCGGGCCCATCGTACGCGCCCACGGAGTGACGGCTAACATGGGCGGACTTTATGCTACGGAAGACACTGTGGCGGCTACATTCCAGTTTCAAAACGGACTTGTGGGCAGTGGCAGCTGGTGTTTCGTGTCGGATGATTCGGCCAAAGTGGACCGCATCGCCCTGTCCGGCAATCAGGGCAAAATCAGTTTCTCCGTGTTCACCTACACGCCGATATCGCTCTATACTAAAAAAGGGAAAGAACAGATTGCCATCAACAATCCGCCTCATGTGCAACTGCCGCTGATTGACAAGGTGGTCAAAGCGCTTCGGGGCGAGGAGGACTGCAAGGAAGACTGCATCATGGCAACATCAGTTAATTGGGTACTTGATAAAATATTAGGAAAACTATGAAAAAGATTGCACTTTTACTGTTAACATTTACGCTCGGTTTTTTCAACGCTCAGGGCGAAGAGAAGTATTCGGAGATTCAGTTTGAGACGCTGAAGATTGACCTCGGCAAGTTCTCTGAAAAAGATGCCGTGAGGAAGTGTGCCTTCACCTTCAAGAATGTCGGCACCGCCCCGCTCATCATCAATCAGGCATTTGCCTCGTGCGGCTGTACCACACCGGATTTCCCCAAAGAGCCGCTCAAACCCGGAGAGCAGGGTAAGATTTCCGTGACATACAACGGAAAGGGCCGCTCCTTCGGCCATTTCGCCAAAACCATCACGGTTCGCTGCAATGGCACGACGGAACTGGTGCGCCTGACTATTGAGGGCGAGATGACGGAATAAACTCTGCAAACGACCTAACCATGAAACGAATACTGTTTACCGTTCTCGCACTCCTGTGTGTGTGTATCGGCGCAGAAGCCGGAAAGAAAAAGGCAGCCAAAGTGCAGACCGACCGCGAGTATTGGACAGAACTGGCCTACCGTATGGCGGCGCCTGTGTTGGAGAATATGGCCAAAGGCGAACTACAGAAGAGCATGAAGCTGGAACTCTCTCCCACTTGGGACAACAGAGACAAGAAAGTGGCCTATATGGAGTGCTTCGGGCGCCTGATGGCTGGCATCGCCCCCTGGCTCAATTTGCCCGACGATGACAGCGCCGAGGGCAAGATGAGGGCGCAACTGCGCGAGTGGGCACTTAAAGCCTACGCCAACGCCGTGGATCCCGAAAGTCCCGACTATCTCGGATGGAAGAGCGGCGGACAGACACTGGTGGACGGCGCCTATGTGGCCGAATCGCTCTACAGAGGCTGGGACGGCATCTGGCTGCACCTGGATTCGCTCACACAGGCGCGATATATTAAAGAGTTTCAGGGCCTGCGCCGCTACGACCCGTGCTACACCAACTGGCTGCTTTTCTCGGCTATGGAGGAATGTTTCATCGCCAAAGCCGGCGGCGATGCCGACTGGTACAGGATTCACCGGGCAATGGAGAAGATAGAAGAATGGTATGTCGGTGACGGCTGGTATTCCGACGGTCCGTCCTTTGCCTTTGACTACTACAATTCATATGTCATCCAGCCCATGTATGTGGAGTGTCTGGAGATGATACGCCAGGTGCGCGGCAACGACTCCTGGACGGTAAGGACATACGTGCCGGAAACAGACCGCAACGAAGGCGCCAACTACCGCTACAACCAGGCCCTCAAGCGCATGCAGAAGTTCGGTGTCATCCTCGAGCGCTTCATCTCCCCCGAAGGCACGTTCCCCGTTTTCGGTCGCAGCATCCCCTACCGTCTGGCCACGATGCAGCCTCTGGCCCAACTGGCCTGGCGCAAACAGTTGCCCGCAGAGTTGCACAACGGACAGGTGCGTGCAGCCCTCACGGCTGTGATGCACCGTATGTTTGACGGCATCGGCGCCACCAATTTCACAGAAGACGGCTACCTCACCATCGGCTTTGTCGGAAGTCATCCCAATGTGGCCGACTGGTACACCAACAACGGCAGCCTCTACATGACCTCTCTGGCTTTCATGCCGCTGGGACTGCCCGAGAGCGACCCATTCTGGAGCGATGCTCCCGAGAAGTGGACCAGCAAGAAAGCATGGGAGGGCGACGACTTCCCGAAAGACCATAAATGGAAAATCAATAAACAGATACTGTATTGGGAGTAGTTATTAATATCAAAGACGGCGTGGTGAGAAATCCGGCGTGGCGTATGGCCTCGCCGGTGAATCTCCGCGTGGAGGACGGCATGCAGTTGGCCGTCGTCGGAGACAATGCCGCAGGAAAAACGCGTCTGGTTGAGATTCTCACCCAACACTACCCGCTTCTGCTCAACGAAGTGCACTATGACTTTTCTCCGTCGGAGCGCAAGCTGGTGTCGGACAATCTCAAGTATATCACCTTTCGCGACAGCTACGGTGAGAACGACGGCACCTATTATCTGCAGCAGCGATGGAACCAGCACGACATTGACGAGAACACCCCCACCGTGGGGCAACTGCTGGAGAAAGTGCCTGAGGCTGTGCCCGGCCTCAGGAATAAGCTCTATGAAAAATTCCACATGGAGAGTCTGCTCAATGAGTATATCATCAGCATCTCCAGCGGCGAACTGCGCAAGTTTCAGCTGACACGCGTGCTGATGACGGCGCCCCGCGTGCTCATCATGGACAACCCCTATATCGGACTTGATGCCGAGGCAAGGGCGTTGCTCACAGAACTGTTTTCCACGATGGTCGGGGAACTCCGCCTGCTCTGCATACTGATTCTTTCGCGTGACGACGTTATTCCGCCTTTCGTGACTCACGTGCTTCCCGTTGAAGGTCTGGAAGTAAAGCCGCTCATGCCGCGCGACCGATATGTGCCCCGCAAGCATTGGCGCGAATCCCACGCCAGCCTCCTCACGACCTCCTCCGAGGCTGCCGGAGGCGATACGCCAGAGATTCTGCGCTTCAACGACGTCACCATACGCTATGGACAACGCACCATCTTGAAGAACCTTAACTGGGTGGTGCGCAAGGGCGAACGTTGGGCGCTTCGCGGCGAAAATGGCGCCGGCAAGAGCACGCTGCTCTCGCTTGTTTGCGCCGACAATCCTCAAGGCTATGCCTGCGATATTGAACTCTTCGGACGCAAGCGAGGCACGGGAGAAAGCATTTGGGAGATTAAGAAGCACATCGGCTACGTCTCTCCTGAGCTCCATCGCGCCTATCAAAAGGACATTCCCGCCATTGACATTGTGGCTTCGGGCCTTTCTGATTCTGTCGGCCTGTATCATCGCCCGCGGCCGGAGGAACGGGCAAAATGTCAGGAATGGATGCAGCGCTTCGGCATCGAAGCGATAGCCGACCGCACCTTCCTCAAACTCTCCAGCGGAGAACAGCGTCTGTGTCTTTTGGCGCGCGCCTTCGTCAAAAATCCTGATCTGCTCATTCTCGACGAACCGCTTCACGGACTCGACATCGGCCGTTGTCTGATGGTGCAGCGCATCATCGATGACTGCTGCAAGGATCCGGAGAAAACACTCATCATGGTGTCACACTATCAGGAGGAACTGCCTCCCTGCATCACCCACGAAATATTTCTCCGCCGTAACTAATTGCTTTTCTTGTATATAAAAGAATCCCGGGCACTTGCTGTCCGGGATTTCCTTTGACGTTATAAAGTAAGACCTTATCCTTCGATGGTGAATCCGTCAAGCGACTCCTCTTCGTCCGAGAGATCTGCTTCTTCGGTATATTGGCTATAGTATGTGCCGTCCAAATCTTCCTTCGTGGGATCGCCGTCCACCAAATCGTATTCGTCGTCATCGTCATCGTCTCGGTCCCGATCCATCATGGCCAACTCCTCATCGGTCAAATCCTCATCGTCGAGTTCTTCGATGTCGTCCAGGATGTCATCATCGTCATCACCCTTGTGTTTGGGCTTGTTGTTGCCAGTGTGACGGCGGATTTTGTTGCCGTCTTCATCGTAGTCATCCTCGTTAATCATACGCAACTTGACGGCGGGATCTTTCTTCTTGCAGAAAATTGCTTCAGTCCAAGTGCCTTTCTCGATTTCAAGCACTTCGAAGCCCTGAGCAATTTTCTTCTCCAACGTGCCGCCTTCCTTGTGCAGGTGCGATGTCGGTAACTGCGTGTTGGACACATCAAAAGCCGATGCTATGATGTCTTTAATGTGAAGGGGCACAGCCTCCCAACCGCCGCCAAAGTTGCGGTCAATCAGCTCCAAAACGCCTGAAGCCGTCATGTGGCGGATGTTCTCGTAGGTGAGTTCCGTCAGGCGCTGAATGGTCTTCTTGCGGATGGCCACAGCGCCCTTCGAGGCTTTGGTGTGGGTGAAGACGGCCCATTCGCCGTTCTCATACTTCTTGACTTCACGATCGTCCTCGGGGTTGTAGTGCACCACATCGAAGGCGATGCGCATCGTGTTGAGCAGTTTATCCTCGGCCTGCGGGAAGATGGGGTTGTCCTTCTCCTCGTTCCAGAGCTTGGGGATTTCGTTCTGATCTACGTTCCACACATTGGTGGAATCCAAATCCATTATGCTTTCAAGAATTTTACTCATATTGTTTGCAAAAGTACGAAAAAAACTCCGAACTCCGACCTGTTTTGCCCATTTTTCGTTCAGAACAAGATGTTTTTATCAAAAATAAGGTCAAGTTCCTGCTCTCACGGTTGAAACGGCTAAAGACAGATTTCTTTTTCCGCTCGTCTGTGAGATAAAGTTGTGTTCCGTTAAGGATAAAGTTTGTACTCGTGGGGAAATTTTTTCAGATTATATGCAAGAGTATGTCTTAGCCTTCAGTTCCAGCTCTGACAAACGGTCAAGAGCCGCCTTCAGGGTGTCGTCGCGTTTGGCAAAGTGGAAGCGGATAAGATGGTGAACATCCTCCCGGAAGAAGCAACTGCCGGGAACGGCACCTACGCCGACATGCTCTGCCAGCCACTCGCAGAAATGCAGGTCATCCTTCACACCGTACTTCGACACATCAAGCAGGACATAATATGCCCCCTGCGGGTCTGTAAAGTTGAGTCCGAGCTGACGCAATCCGTCGCAGAAGAGTTGCTTCATGTGCGTATAATGCGCCTGCAGTTCCCTGTAATAACTGTCTTGAAATGACAATCCGACTGTCGCAGCTTCCATCAGTGGCGCAGCAGCTCCCACGGTCAGGAAGTCATGCACCTTCTTCACCCTGTCAATGATACGTTCCGGCGCGATGACATATCCCAGTCTCCAACCTGTGATGCTGTAGGTCTTGGACAGCGAACTGCATGAAACTGTCCGCTCCCACATGCCCGGCAGCGTGGAGATATAGACGTGCCGGTGAGGGGCATAGACGATGTGCTCATACACCTCGTCTGTAATCACATAGCCGTCATACCTGATGACAATATCTGCTATCGTCTGAAGTTCTTCACGAGTAAACACCTTGCCGCAGGGGTTCGACGGGTTGCAGAGCACCAAAGCCTTTGCGCCGTTCCTGAAAGCATCTTCGAGAAGATTGGCATCAAACTCAAATGTGGGCGGAACCAGCGGAATGTATATCGGCTCCGCACCTGTCAGAATCGTGTCTGCCGTGTAGTTCTCGTAGAATGGCGAGAATACGGCCACCTTGTCACCGGGATTGACGACAGTCATCATGGCTGCCATCATAGCCTCAGTAGAGCCGCATGTGACAACAATGTTCCTGTCGGCATCGATGTCCATTCCCGTGAAATGACTTTGTTTCCTGGCCAGGGCTTCACGGAAATTCTGTGCTCCCCACGTGACAGCATACTGATGCGGACCGTGTGGTGCTATTTCTGCCAAACGGTCTGTTATCTCTTCCGGAGGAGCGAAATCCGGAAAACCCTGCGAGAGATTGATGGCCCCATAGCGGTTGGAGATGCGGGTCATTCTGCGGATAACGGAATCCGTGAAGCCGGCCGTGCGTAGAGATAAGGGTTTCATATTTCAATCGAGTAATGCAGACACAATATTTTCTCCCGGCGGAAGATCATTGATATTATGTTGTTTATTTTTCTTTTGCCTGCAAAAATAATGATTTCTCCTGACACAACGTTCATTTTGCACGTTTTTCGTGCAGATTGTTTTTGTTTTTTATCTAATATAAACGAAGTGATATCTTTACCTGCCATTTGGAGGACTCAATTAAAAGAAAGAACCATAAAAATCAGCCGTTTTCGGAAATAATTTCATAAATGGCAGATTCTTACTTTACTCTTTGAATATAAAATTGTATCTTTGCGACATCAAAACTTGTTGTTATAGGGTATTTTACACATTAAACCAAACTTTTTTGCAATGAGGGGTATTTGATTTGAACGTCCGAGTGTCTTATATACGAATAAAGGCCAAAAGACATTTATGAATTACAGTAAACAAGAGTTTGAACGCCTGTTCAAGGACAGCTATCCGCACATGTATCGTATGGCATTCTCTATGGTGGAGAATACTGACGATGCCAAGGATGCGGTGCATCAGGTGTTCGCTCAAATCTGGCGACGAAAACCACAGGTGGCCGATGATAGTATTCGCGGCTACTTACTGGCAGCCACCCGCAACCAGTGCCTACACACGCTACGCTCGCGGCAGTTGCAGCGACAAATGGAGGATGAACTTCAGCAGGACATCGCCGCCACCGAGAACGAGGGACGAGAGGAACTGCTGCAGCAACTTCGACAAGTCATTGACAACAACCTAACGGAGCAAGACCGGCGTGTGCTGAGTCTACACTACGACGACGAGATGACCTACGAAGAGACGGCCACGGTGCTTGGCATCAGTGCCTCGGCGGTGAATAAGCACATCACGCAGTCGTTGGCAAGAATCAGAAAAACCTTTAAAATTGCAAAGTAAAATGAAAAGAGAAGATATCGACAAGAGAATAGGCATGCCCAACGTGGATGTCGAGTGGGCTAAGTTTGAGCTCGAAGTTATTGGCGAGGAAACTCAACCTAAAAAACGCTCTCTTGCACCTTGGGCATGGGGCATCGGAATTGCTGCTTCCATAGCTGTCGTGGCAGGAATTTTCCTTTTGGGCAACGGCTCGAAGGTAGAAAACGAGGGAAGCGTGGCGATGGCGGATGGAAACAAATATGAAGTCCCTGAAGAGAAGGATGAGAACGACGGGAATGCTGAAAAAACAATCACCGACAACATTATTGATAATACATCGGAGAATCTGCTGGCAGAAGCAGAGCCTTCGCCGGAGGGAGAAGCAAGTATCCCCGTGCCCGTACAAGACGTAACGGAAGATGATTTCTCCCTGGTCGAAGAGAGTCCCCATTTCCCTGGCGGCGACAGAGCCATGGGGGATTTCATCAGGAAGAACCTGCGCTACCCGGCCCTGGCAAAGGCTTACGTCACAAAAGGTCGCATCGTTATGTCGATGATGATTGATACGCTTGGACAAGTGTCTGACATAAAAGCCCAGAAGTTCATGCTCGACTACGCTCCCTCGTTGCTGAGCCATACTTCAGAGACCGAACAGACGGAGCTGAAAGCCAATATCTCGCGCCGTTTGGAGGAGGAATGCGCACGCGTCATAGCCCTGATGCCCACGTGGCAGCCCGGAAGAATTATGGGCAATCGCACAAACATGAAGTATTATATCCCTTTCATGCTCCAACCCGAACTGCTGACAAAGGCCAGGGAATCTGAAAAGCCTGACCCTCTGCAAGGGCGTATTGCGGGACAGAAAATTGTTCCGAATTCATCTCATTTAGGACCGAATTCGATGCGGCTCACCGGCACATCGGCCCAAAATGGAAGAGACAAAGATTCAGTACTTGTTATGGTCGATGGAGAGGCGATGCTTATGGCAAAAAATCAGATTACCACGGAAAAGAATCTAGAGCATTTCCTTAAAAAGGATATTGAGAGCATCATGATCTATAAGGACGAGGATAACAAACGCCCGTATGTAGAGAAATATGGTGAACTTGCAAAGAACGGTGTCGTCTATATTAAGACGAAGCCAACCCAAAGAACCTACGAATACGAATGGCTTGCTAATGCAGCGAAAGAAGACGCTTTGCAGGGACGCATCGCAGGACTGGGCAGAGACAGTCTCATCATTCACTTCGTATCGAAAACAGAGCGTCCGTCATTGCCTTATATATGGGAGCGTGACACCGTACTGGTTTTGGTCAATGGAAAAGAAGATAAGGATTTCCTGCGGTATCTGAGCAGCATGTCCCACGGGTCGATGAGCAACGTCTATGATTATTTCTTTGAAAGGAACCAGTTGTTTCTCATGCAATCCCTTCCATCAAAGGAGGTGCAGGCATCGAGCTACGCCCCGTCCCTGTTTGAAGGCCGCGACATCAGGCTGGTTGTAGATTACCTGACCAAGCCGTTCACGTCTGTCAGCCAGCTCACTCCGGAACAGATTAAGTCGCGTCGCTTGACTTACCTCCGGAACAAGTATTGCGCAGGGTTCAGCAAGAACAGCAATCAGGACTACTACGCGCCCGACCTTTACGACTCGCCGGCCAAGGAGCGTCTCTTTGGCCTGACGGCCGCCAAGTGCCGCAGTTACGGACAGCAACACGAGTATTTCGGTCCTATGGGCAGCGACAGCCACGGCATCTATGTCCCCCTGATTCGCGACGTGGTGCTAACCATCAATGATGATGCGTGGTGGGAGAACGGCGAAGTGTGGGTCCTTAAAGATGACCCATGTTTCAATCAGGTAGTCATTGACATCCTACAGACGGCCACATGCACCGAGGCGTCTGCGGTGTCGAGCGGCGATAGCATCGTCAGGCTTGCATTCATCTTCGGAGGAAAGGTGGCTGAAGGACAGCCGAATGGCCGGCTAAGTGGCATGCAGAAACAGCTCTACGCAAAAGTAAAGACGAGTACTTTCGCGTTCAAGCCCGATGTCGATGCACCGTCATGGTGGTGGGGCGAGGCCTATTACTCCACCGCGTCACCGCGTCACCTTTGGATGCATCTGCATTCCGTTGACAAACTCTACGCCGTCGACTGCCCCGAACTGCTCAGCAACCGCCGTCATGTGGAAGGCATGGTGACCGATGAGAAAGGTGCACCTCTAGCCGAAGCCAACGTCGGCATTGGCTTTGTTACCCCATGGGATGCCATCACCACCGACCTTAATGGCCACTTCGACCTGTGGATGCCTTTTCGTGATTCCGCCATCCGCGTGAACCATGCAGGCTATATAACCCAGCAAATACTGCCCACCGACACTGTTCTTGTCATCCACATGAAGGATGCAACAAAATTGAGGGAAGTGAAGGTACTGCCCAAGAAAAAAATGGAGCAATATCAAAGGATAGAATAGAAAGGGACCTGCCCAAACGGACAGGTCCCTTTTATTATATCGGAGAGTTTTATTACTCTTCAACAGCTGCCTGCGCGGCGGCGAGACGTGCGATGGGCACGCGGAAGGGAGAGCAGCTGGCGTAGTTCATGCCGACGCGGGCACAGAACTTCACGGAGCTGGGCTCACCGCCGTGCTCGCCGCAGATACCGGTGCGCATGCCGGGACGAACCTTGCGGCCGTTCTCGACGGCCATCTTGATGAGCTGACCCACACCCTTCTGGTCGAGCACCTGGAAGGGATCCACCTTCAGAATCTTCTTCTCCAGATATACGGGCAGGAAGCTGGCGATGTCGTCGCGGCTGTAGCCGAAGGTCATCTGAGTGAGGTCATTCGTGCCGAAGCTGAAGTACTCGGCCTCGGTGGCGATGCGGTCGGCGGTCAGAGCGGCGCGCGGAATCTCAATCATTGTGCCGATTTCGAAGGGCACTTCCACACCCTCCTGAGCGAATACCTCCTTAGAGGTGTTCACGATGACTTCCTTCTGCTGCTTGAACTCATAGAGGATACCGATGAGTGGAACCATGATTTCGGGATGAGGATCGAAGCCTTCCTTCTTCAGCTGGCAGGCAGCGCCGAGGATGGCGCGGGTCTGCATGGCGGTGATTTCGGGGAAAGTGATGCCCAAACGGCAACCGCGGTGACCGAGCATGGGGTTGTTCTCTGCCAAAGAGTTCACGCGGCGCTGGATTTCCTCCACGGTGACGCCCATCTCCTTGGCCATCGTCTGCTGACCGGCCAGATCGTGGGGTACGAACTCGTGCAAGGGGGGATCGAGCAGACGGATGTTCACGGGCAGACCGTCCATTGCCTTGAGGATGCCGTAGAAGTCAGCCTTCTGGTAGGGCAGCAACTTGGCCAGAGCCTTCTCGCGGCCCTCTACGCTGTCGGCCAGAATCATCTCACGCATGGCGACAATCTTCTGGTCCTCGAAGAACATGTGCTCCGTACGGGTCAGACCGATACCCTTGGCACCGAAGGCGCGGGCCACCTCAGCATCGTGGGGCGTGTCGGCGTTGGTGCGGATTTCCATCTTGGTGTATTTGTCGCAGAGGTCCATCAGCGCTTTGAAGTCTCCTGAGAGCTCGGCAGCCTTGGTCTTGATTTCGCCGGCATATACCTGACCGGTGGAGCCGTTCAGCGAGATGTAGTCGCCTTCCTTGTAGGTGACGCCTTCAATCTCTACTGTCTTGGTCTTATAGTTCACGTTGATGGCACCTGCGCCGCTGACGCAGCACTTACCCATGCCGCGAGCCACAACGGCTGCGTGAGAGGTCATACCGCCGCGTGCGGTGAGGATACCCTCTGCGCTGGCCATACCGGCGAGGTCTTCGGGAGAGGTCTCGATGCGGACCATCACCACCTTGTGGCCGTTGGCGTGCCACTCCTGGGCGTCGTCAGCATGGAACACAATCTGTCCGCAGGCTGCACCGGGGGATGCAGGCAGACCCTGAGTAATCACCTTGGCATTCTTCAGGGCGTCCTTGTCGAATACGGGGTGCAGCAGTTCGTCGAGCTTCTGGGGCTCGCAGCGCAGGATGGCGGTCTTCTCGTCAATCATGCCCTCGCGCACGAGATCCATAGCAATCTTCACCATAGCCGTGCCGGTGCGCTTGCCGTTACGGGTCTGCAGGAACCACAGTTTGCCTTCCTGCACGGTGAACTCCATATCCTGCATGTCGCGGTAGTGCTTCTCCAGCTTGTCCTGCAGGGCGTCCAGCTCCTTGTAGAGCTCGGGCATG